>JABZMB010000008.1 GCA_015256455.1 Solobacterium sp.
CAGTGATTCTGGAACCAAAGGTTACTGTAAAGTCTGCAGTAAAGGAAGATAGCTTGGCTGAGATTGAGAAGCTAGCTGATGCGATTGTTGCATCATTAGAAAAATAAATTAAGAGTGCTTGGTTATAAGCGCTCTTTTTTCACAATAATATAGACACTGTACGAAAATAAATGATAGATTATAGTAAAGTAATTCTACGTGAGGTAATCATGAAAAAATCTCTTGATTTAAATACAATAATTAATTTTGTCTTACAAGCAAAAACAAAGAAGTCTATAAAAGATTATATTTATGATAATAGACAGTATTATGCAGGTAATATACTTACAGATTTAATATTAACTGGCGATATTGAGATTTTAAAAAAATTACCAGGTGAATGTTTGGATTTTCGTAACTGCATGAAAGTAGCAGTAATATTTGGGGATGAAGGATTTTCGTATTTACCGAAAATGAAAAATAGAAGAAACGAAATCTCTCAAGCATTATTGGGAAAAACTCTTGAAGTAAAGGCTGATCCGAGTTCTATATACTATGACTACTATGATAAAAGCTATTATTTAGAAAAATATATCTTTGCTAATGGGGTAAAAGCCCTTAATACATCATACGAAATTTTATCTTTTAAAAATATTAAAGATTTATATAGAGCAAATAATAATAATCTTATCGGAGTTAATTTAATAAATGTTCCAGTTCCTAAATTAGATAGAAAAGAGTTGGATTTTACAGGCGCATATGTATTACGTAAAGATATCAGTTTATATCCGAATGCAATTGCTGTAGATGAAATTATTTGTGAAAAAAAATTTTATCCAAAAAATTTTGAAAATAATAATTTAATTAATCACCATTTTAGTGTTTGTTATTCGTATATATCTGAAGATGGTAAGTTTAAAGAGTATAGTAGAACTGAATGGTTCGATACATTTGCAGAGTTTTCTAAATATTTAAATAATGATTTATCTAATTCCGATTTACGAGGCTATAATCTAAATGGTGTTAATTTAGAAGATTTTAATCTTGATAATGCCCTGTACGATGATCCTAATTATTATACTAGTAGAAATTTATTAAATATTTTATCAAGTTCTAGTTTGGAATTATATAATCCAGAATCTAAGCTTCCTGCGTTATATAATTTTGATTATTTTTCTGATTACTTTGCTTACTATATATCAGATTTACATTTAGACCATAAGATTAATAATCTTTCTTTAGGTTATGATTATGAAATACCAATGTATATAGAGAAGAAAGTTAATGAATTATATACATCAATAAATAGAAGTGCAGATGAGGATGAAGACGATAGTGATTCTTATGTCCATTCCAATTATTCGCCACTGTTTATACTAGGAGATATTTCTTCTTCGTATGAGATAAATAAATACTTTTTAGAAGTATTATCGAATAAATTCAAATTTAAAGATATAATACTAGTTTTAGGTAATCATGAATTATGGGAATCAAATTATCGAGTTCAATTGAACAAATATAAAAAATTATGTAAAAAATTGGATATTGAGTTACTGGATAATAGTATGTTGGTTATTAAAGATGGTGAATACTGTGCTTCGCGCTTAATAAGATACTCGGAAGATAAATTACTTAAAATGAGTAGTGCTGAGATTCAAAAAGCAGTACGAAATAGTCGTCTAATAGTCTTTGGTGGAATTGGCTTTGCAGGGTTAAACAAAGAATTTAATGCAACTAATGGTATTTTCCGTGATTCATTAACAAGAAAAGAAGAAATTCTTGAATCAAAGAAAATCGATAAGTTATATAAGAAATTAAATAAAGCTCTCTCTTCACATCAACTTGTAATAGCGACACATATGCCAAAGTCTGATTGGTCAAAAGAAAAAAATAATAAGAATTGGATATATCTGCATGGTCACACGCACCGGAATTATTTCAAAAATGATTTGGATGAACATATATTCGCGGATAATCAAATTGGTTATAAAGAAAAGAAATTTAATTTAAATCACTTCAATTTCTGTGGTAGATACGACACGTTAGAAAACTATAAAGATGGAATTCATACAATTTCACCATTAGCTTATTTGAATTTTAATCGAGGAAAAAATATTGAAGTTAATTATAATTCTGATTTACCAGTCATTATGATTAAGAAGAATGGATTCTATCTATTTATGAACAAATATAATAATAAGTATCGTATTCTTCGTGGTGGAACAGCGAAACGAGCTGATTATGAACCGGAATATTACTATACTAATATGGATAAGCAGATAGATATTATTCTAAAACCATATAACAAATATTTTGAACTTCAAAGCAAAGTTGCTAAGTATATTCAGTCTATTGGTGGTAGTGGAATTATTCATGGAGCGATTGTGGATATAGATTTTTACAATCATATTTATGTTTACCCAAATGGTAAGTTAATTCCATATTCAGCACAAGATATTATTAATAAAGAGATTTATTCGGATCTATCAATTCTACTTGAAGAACAATGTCCAAAATTATATTTGAATTATCAATCATCACAAGTGCCAAAATTATTTCAGAGTAATATTAGTATCAAAAAAACATATTTAGATACTGATATCTATAGAGTTTCTAATAAAATGAGAAGTATGCAATATTTAAAGGAATGTAATGTTATTAGAGAATGGACTATTCAACCAAAATTAGTTAAGAGCAAAAAGAAATAATTATATGATTAAAACCCACATCAAATCCTATTGAGAATCTGATGTGGGTTTAATTTATATATTTCACTGTTTAATATTCTTTTTTAGTAGTTCAATGACGTCATATTTTTGTTTAGATGAGCGTGCAGTGACTATCTTAGGAGAACCACCACCGCTAGCTTCTAATAAATCTTGTATAGATGCGTAGATGTCTCTTGCTTTTCCTTCTGGTGAAATGATTGAGAAATCAGTTATTTCTTCAGAAGTTGTAATCAAGATTTTTGTGGAAGATACTTCATTTAGTAAAGCTTGTGATACTGGACGTAATAGACTTACATCCACAACATCTACTAGTACGCTATCTTCCATTTGAAGAATTTCTTTTACCTTGTACGTTGTTAATTCTTTTTGAAGATCTTCAATTTGTTTTTTATATACCTTATTTGTGTTGCGTAAACTCTGGATATTTTCTAGGATATCATCTTCTTTGCCGTTGAGAGTTTTACGCAATTCTTGAATTAGATTATAGTACTTCTTCAATTTAATATTTGTTGACCAACTAACAGTTGTATAGATACGTGTACCACGTGATGTCTTTTCGCTACCTAAAATGATAAAACTGCCGATTTGATTGACATTATTTACATGTGGAGTTCCACATGGTTGACTGTCGATATCACCAAACGTTACGACTCTTACTTCATCGTGATTTGCATATTTTGGATTTGGGTATTCGCTACCTTTATAGTATGTAAACTCTGTTGGGATATCCTGTAATAGGATATCATTCATAAAATTCTGGACTTCTTCTAGATGTTTTTCATCTAGGTTTTTGCTGTTGACTTCATACCATTGATTTTCTGGTGATGTTACACCAATCGCAACAATATAAAGACCCATCTTGCCATAATAGCCATCTAGTAAATGATATGCACTTTGTACGGTTGTATTAATGATACGCGTTTCTTTATCAACCTCCATGTGAATAGGGTTTTCTAATATGCCATCTACTTTGTGATAGAGGATGTCGTCTTCCCATTTTAAATCGATGACTTCTAAGCCATTAATAGTTCCTTTATCTCCTGGCATACCACCTTTTTCACCATAGAATACAGTCTCTTTGAAGGCGTAATAGCCGTCTTTTTCAGTTGCGATTGTTGTATCACAACTAAGGTTTAATAAATTATCATAGTGCTGCATAGGATACCTCCATTTTTATCATTATACTTGAAAAAGAGAATTCCTGCAGATTAGGTTTTCTATGCGTATTTCAAACTGGTATAATACAAGCATGGGTCAAACAAAACGTACAGTTATCGGTATCCTAGCACATGTAGATGCGGGTAAGACGACATTAATAGAGAGTATCCTTTATCAAACAGGTGCGATTGGAGCATTAGGTAGAGTGGATCATCGCGATTCTTTTTTTGATTTTGATGAACAAGAAAGAAATCGTGGTATTACAATCTATTCTAAAGAGGCTCACTTTGTTTATAAAGATATCGAAGTATATATCATCGATACACCAGGACATGCGGATTTTTCATCTGAGATGGAAAGAACTTTGTCCGTTTTAGATATGGCAATTCTATTGATCAATGGACAAGATGGTGTTCAGGCACATAGTGAAACAATATGGAAGTGTTTAGAGTATTATCATATTCCTACTTTAGTCTTTGTTAACAAGATGGATATTAGTTATTTTACTCAAGAAAAGTTACTTATGGATATTCATGCTAAACTATCCGGTAACTGTATCAATTGGTTAAACGAAGATAAGATGGAAGAAATTTGCTTTTCTAGCGATGTGCTCTTAGAGCAGTATGAAAGCAAGGGTTCTTTGACATCGGAAGAGATTGTAGAGGGTTTCTATCATCGTAGTTTCTTTCCGATGTTCTTCGGTTCTGCATTAAAGCTGCAAGGCATTGATGTATTGTTAGAGGGAATTGCACAATTTTCAGTTGGTAGAAATTATCCTGATGAGTTTGGTGCAAGAGTTTATAAGATTACCGTAGCAGAAAATCATACACGTCTAACACATGTAAAGATTACTGGTGGTATATTGCATGCGAAACAAAGACTCGATGAGGATGAAAAGGTAGACCAGATTCGGCTTTATCATGGCTCAAAGTTTAGCATGTTAGAGGAAGCATATCCTGGTATGGTCGTGGTATTAAAGGGCCTTGAACATTTCGAAGCAGGAGATGGTTTAGGCTTTGAAGAGACACAAAAACAACCAATATTAAATGCATATATGGATTATCGTTTGGTTTATCCAAAGGGTACAGATTTACTTGTGCTGATGACGACTTGTCGTGAAATTAGTGATGAAGATCCAGCACTTGAAATGGATATCCAAAACGAAACAGGGCAGATTGATGTACATATCATGGGTGAAATGCAAATGGAAGTTTTACAGAAGAGGATTTTAGATTGCTGTGGAATTTCCGTAGGCTTTAGTACAGGTAGGATACTCTATCGTGAAACGATTGCAGAATCTGTAAAGGGTGCAGGTCACTTTGAACCATTGCGCCATTATGCAGAAGTACAGGTTCGATTAGATCCTCTTGAAAGAGGTAAGGGAATTTTAATAGCCAATGAAACTGGTTCAGATCAATTATCCTTTAACTGGCAAAATGCAATACTAAGTGCTTTACGTACCAAGAAACATCGTGGAGTACTAACTGGCAGTGAACTAACGGATGTAAAGATTACTTTAATTGCTGGAAAAGGTCATTTAAAACATACTGAAGGTGGAGACTTTAGACAAGCTGCTTCACGTGCAGTACGACAAGCATTGATGAAAACAACATCAATACTATTAGAGCCGTATGTACGGTTTGAATTAACTGTACCGAGTGAATTCTTATCAAAAGCATTATTTGATTTAGAAAGTAAAAAGGCACAGTTTGAAATACAGGATAGTGGAGATGGTCGCAGTGTCATCGTCGGCAGAGGTTGTATTCGTTTACTTGCCCACTATCAAAATGAAGTAAATGCCTATAGCAAAGGACAAGGAAGGTTTTCCTTCCAACCGGATGGTTATGATATGTGTCAGGATACTGATGAGATTGTGACTCAAATTGGTTATGATCCTGAAATGGATATGCGTAATCCTTCATCTTCTGTATTCTGTGCAAATGGTAGTGGCTTTACAGTGACTTGGGATAAAGCGGATGAATACATGGATATCGTAGAGGAAAAGGTAGAATCCACTTCAACTGTGCATCGCACATATCGAATTGAAGAGGATGAATTAAAGCGTATTTTCGAACGTTCAACATCTAACAATCGCAACTTTGATAAACAAAGCAATCCTATTAAAAAGAAACCTAAGGAAGAAAAGCCGAAAGTAATCAAACATTTACCCGCATGTCTTGTGGTAGATGGCTACAATATGATATTTAGTTGGGATATATTTAAAGATTATAAAGATGAAGAATTAGCAATCTCGCGTGAAAAATTATTGGATATTTTGTTCAACTATCAAGCGTTCACAGGAGAAAAAATGATTGTTGTATTTGATGGCTATAAAGTCAAAGATAATCTTGGTACAATATATTCACGTAAGGACATGGAAGTCGTGTACACATCCAGTAATTTGACAGCAGATGCGTATATTGAACGTTTTGTGTCAGATCATCAGAAAGACTATGACATTACTGTCGCAAGTTCTGATGGGTTGATTCAAAATGCAATCTTTGCGCAAGGTGCTAAGCGCATGTCCGCAAGAGAATTATTTGGACGTATTACTTTTATCAATCATGAGATTGAAGAACAATTAACACATTCATAGGAGAGAGTATGGCAAAACTATATTTTTATTACGGAGCGATGGGAAGCTCTAAGACAGCGAATGCACTTATGGCTGATTATAACTATCGTGAGCGTGGTCAAAAGACTATTTTGGCGAAAACAAATATTGATACGCGTGATGGAAAGAATATCATTTGGTCTCGTATTGGTTTAGAAAGAGAATGCATTCTATTATCTGATATCTGTGCGATGGATGAAGAAGAGTTACGTACATATGACGCAATTATCGTAGATGAAATACAGTTTGCTAAACGTGAACAAATCAACTTCTTAGCGCATATCGTTGATGATTTAAAAGTACCGGTATTGTGCTATGGATTGCGTTCTGACTTCCAGTTAAATTTATTTGAAGGAAGTGAGCGATTGCTTGCGATTGCGGATGAACTACATGAAGTAAAAACGGTATGTTGGTGTGGTAAGAAAGCAACTTGTAATGCACGCTATAATGAACATGGAATTGTGCGTGTTGGTACACAGGTATTATTAGGCGCAAATGATGATTATATTGCGCTATGTCGTAAGCATTTCCTTGAAGGAAAACTTCATGGTGAAGAGCCGGTAGGCTTGAAATAATTCAATGTTGGTATAAATTGAGTTACAAATATTCATTTTTTGTGATGAACGAGATATTTGTTCATCACTTTTTCTTTATTTTCTGATATACTTTTTTACATTGCGAAAGGAGAACTGGAGATGTTTAAACAAAGACAAACTGACATGTTAAATGGAATTATTTGGAAAGAAATTTTACTGTTTTTTGTCCCGATAATGTTCGGTTCTATCTTTCAACAGCTATATAATACAGCCGATGCGATGGTTGTAGGTAACTATGTTGGTAAGGAAGCTTTAGCGGCAGTAGGTGGCTCTACTGGTGTTGTGATAGGATTGCTGGTTAATTTAATTGTAGGTTTATCGAGTGGTGCGACAGTTGTTATTGCGCAAGCGTATGGTAGTAATGATTATTCTTCTGTGAAAAAGGCTGTACAGACAGCAATGAGTTCTAGTGTATTTATTGGTGCAATCTTTACAGTGATTGGCATTGTCTTTACGCCATGGGCGATGAATACGTTGAATGTACCTGCAGACATCATGGATTATTCTGTATTGTATATGCGTATCTATATGCTCGGTATGATACCGACGATGATTTATAACACTGGTGCTGGTATCTTACGTGCAGTTGGTGACTCCAAGCGTCCACTATACTTCTTGATAGCCGCATGTATTACCAATATCGTATTAGATGTATTGTTTGTAGTTTTCTTCCACTGGGATGTGGCAGGTGTAGCGATTGCGACTGTTGTATCACAGGTTGTAAGTGGTATATTAACGCTGTATATCCTAGCGGCAGAAGATAGTGCGTATTACTTTAATATTCGTAACTTAAAGTGTGATATGCAAATCTTAAAGCAGATTCTGGTGATTGGTTTACCAAATGGTATCCAAGGTGCATTATACAGTTTTGCAAATCTCTTTGTACAAGCAACTGTCAATAGTTATGGAACGAATACCGTCGCCGCATATACTGCCTTTGGTAAGATTGATGCACTATTCTGGAATTACTCTGGTGCACTTGGCACTGCAACACTAACATTTATCGGTCAAAACTTTGGTGCAGGTAAGATTAAGCGTATGAAGCAGGGAGTATGGAATGCAATAGGCATCTATACGGTTGGTTCATTGCTCATTACTGTACTCCTGTACTTCCATGGGGATTATATCTGCAGTTTATTTACGCAAGATACGGAAGTAATTGATATCTGCGTACAGATGATTCGTCAGTTATGTGTATTCTGGCCAGTCTTTGTATTCCTAGAGATTTATGTCGCTGCGACACGTGCTTGTGGTGATGTAATTTATCCAATGATTATTACCATGATGGGTATTGGTGTACTACGTATTGTGTATATCCTATTTGTGCCATCATCTAGTGTCTTTGAATCCTTGCGTATTTACCCAATTACTTGGGTTGTAACAAGTACTATCTTTATTATTTATTACTTCCAAGGTAGTTGGCTGAAACGCAGTCTTCAAAGAAGAAATATTACAGTAGTTGATTAGGAACTTTTTACAAAGTTCCTTTTTTCATGCATGAAAAAAAGTAGTCACGTTGACTACTTTTGCTTTGTTCGAGATGTAATAATACGCTTGATATCTTCCAAAGTATCATGATAGGAATGAGAATCAAGTTTAGGGAAGGCATCAATTAAACGCTTTGTTAGATTAAATTTATCTGAAGTAAGGGTTTCTTTTAGATTACTAATCTTTTGTTGTAATTCTGCAATTTGATCATCCTTAAATTGGACTGCAGTATCTTTGACATTAACGATATTCTCTTTGAGTTCTGCACCAGCAATTCTAGCTTGAACACCTGCTTCACTCACTTTGAGTGCGGTTTCCATAGCGCCACCACCAATACGTTCAGTTAATTCATCACTGACGATACGTAGTTTTTTCTGGAGTGTATCAATTTGTGCGAGCTTTTCATTTAGACCAATCATGACTGAAACAGAAATTACCATATCCAGTGCTAGGCCAAAATATGTAGCAGCTAAAATCCACCATCCAATTTGTTTTGGAATCCAATTAACAAAGTCAATAATCATTGGATGGATAAAGCCAATCGCAATAACACAGCCAATTCCCCATGCAAGAGAGAATATCAAACATACATAACCATTGATATTAAATGGCATATCTCGATAATCCCACCAACGTGCATGGAAGATTTGATCTAAAATCCAACCACCAAAGTATTCAATTAACGTACAGACAATACTTCCGACGTTAAAAATAATGAGAAAGTGAATATGTTGTATGTCAGTATGTGTAATAGAGGTTAATAAATATATCATCGCAATCATACCGACACCATAGATAGGACAGAAAGGTCCATTTAAGAATCCACGGTTGATAACTTTTCCGACGATTGCGCCATGAAAGGCGACTTCTAATATCCAGCCTAGAAAGGCATATATTGCAAAGTAATATAAAAGTTGATAAATTGTCATAAAAACTCCGTTCCTCAAAAATCATAGCATTTTAATAAATGAAAACAAGAGTCGAAACTCTTGTTTTGTCTGGTTTGTTATTTCTTGTGGTATAGCTTTTTGTGTTGATGAACTGGATCGAATGTGACATTGATACCAAGTTTACGTAATACGTTCTTATCTTCTTCGGGTAAGATAACCGTAGAGTGAGCTTCACTGCCTTTTAGGTTACCAAGCTGTTTCATCGCAAGATTTGCATCGTTGTTTGTCATTGCGGTGATTGCAAGCGCAATCAATAATTCATCTGAATGCAAACGTGGGTTATGGTTACCTAAGTGATTGATTTTTAGATTTTGAATTGGTTTAACGTATTCAGGTTCAATCAAATGTGTAGATTTTGATATTCCACTGAGATTCTTTATGGCGTTGATAATCACTGCTGCTGATGGACCAAATAGAGATGATGTCTTACCAGTTACAATTTCACCATTTGGTAATTCTAAAGCAAGAGCTGGTGCACTTGTCTTTTCTGCTTTTTCTCTAGCGATGATGGCTACCTTTCGATCAGATGGGGAAATGGCACAATCATTCATTAATAGTTCAATCTTCTTGACTGCAGATGCAGGAATCTTTTCTTCTTTAAAATCAACGAGAGCTTGATAGTAACGTCGAATAATTTCTTCCTTCGCTGCTTCTTTAGCCGCATCCATATCAGTGATACAGAAACCTACCATATTTACACCCATATCTGTAGGGGATGCATATGGAGATTTCGTAAGAATTCGTTCAATCGTACGATTCAATACTGGGAATACTTCGATATCACGATTATAGTTAACAGAAGTTTGGTTATAAGCTTCCAAGTGGAATGGGTCGATCATATTGACGTCATTCAGGTCAGCAGTCGCTGCTTCATACGCAAGATTTACTGGATGGTGTAGAGGAAGATTCCATACTGGGAAAGTTTCGAACTTTGCATAACCGGATTTTACGCCATGAAGTTGATCGTGATAGAGCTGAGAGATACAAGTTGCGAGTTTTCCAGAGCCAGGACCAGGAGCAGTCACGACAATTAAGTTACGAGATGTCTTAATATATTCATTTTTTCCAAGACCTTCTGGAGAAACAATATAATCAATATCAGTAGGATATCCCGGAATAGGATAATGGATATAAGAAGTGATTCCATTCTTGCTGAGTTGATGACGGAAGTTATTAGCTGCAGGTTGGTTTTCATATTGTGTAATAACAACAGAACCAACATAAATTTCTAAATCGCGGAAAGCGTCTAAGAGACGGAAAACCTCTTGGTCATAAGAGACACCAGAGTCACCACGTGCTTTGGAGTGTTCAATGTTATTCGCATTGATGCAGATCAAGATTTCTACTTGGTCACGTAATTCTGTAAGAAGTTTTACCTTGTTATTAGGATTATAACCAGGTAAGACACGAGCAGCGTGATAATCTTCAAACATCTTACCACCGAATTCCATGTATAATTTACCGTTAAATTGATTGATACGGTTTAAAATTTTATCACGTTGTAGATTTAAATATAACTCTGAATCAAAAGCTTGCTTTTTCATAACTGATTTCCTCCAACGAAGAGTATACCAAATTTGTGCTCATTTTTGCGGATAAATTTCGAAATTGTTATACTATTAATGGAGAATATGATGCGTTTAGAAAATGAATTATTTCGTCGTTTAAGACCAAATATACAACGACTGATTGAATATGGTTTTATAGAACAGAGTGGTATTTTTCAGTATCAGACAAAATTAGAAGATACTGGCATGTACGCACGAATCACAGTAGATAATGGCACTGTTTCTGGAAGTGTTTTGGATGAGTTTACAGATGAAGAATATATAGCAGTTCATACCGTAGGCAAAAAGGGTAATTTTGCGACAAAGGTTAAAACGGCATATCTTGCTTGTTTGTCAGATATCGCCAGAAACTGTTTTGAGAAGATGGCGTATTCTAGCAAACAAGCTAACATCATGCATGAATGGATGATGAATCAATTACATGACACTGCTGATCATCCATTTACAAAATCTCAAAATAGTAAGCGTACAGTAGATAATGACTTTACAGCATACAAACCTAATGGTTGTGACAAGATGTATGCGCTTATGTTTACAATTGATAAGCGTAAATTAAATAAAGTATGTAAAGAGACATTGGTCGATGCAGTTAATATCAAAGTAGAACCATCAAAGGTTGACGATTTACTTCAGTTACCTGGTTTCTATCCTGCATATCATATGAATAAGAAACACTGGGTAACTGCAATATTGGATGGCACGATTGAAGATGAAACATTGAAAGAACTTTTGTTAAAGAGTAGAAGTTTGGTGACTAAGAAATTATCGCTCAATCATCATTGGGTGATACCAGCAAATCCTTCGGTTTATGATATTGATAACGCCTTTGTACAAAGTGAATTGATGTATTGGAAACAGAAGTTAAATTATCAGATTAATGATTATGTATTTATCTACTATGGTATGCCATATGGAGAGCTTAGGTATCTTTGTAGAGTCGTTGAAAAGGATGTTATATTCCACGATAAATCAGGGAAACGATGTGATGAAGAAACATATATCTGTCTTCAAATGATTCATTTCTTTGATGATCATCAGTTAACAAGGAAGTTTATTTCTGACTTTGGACTGACGAATATACGTGGGGCACGTTCTATGCCGCAAGAATTAATCAATCAAATATGCAAAATGTATCCAACATTAATGATATAATACAGAAACTGAGGTGATATTATGACAGAATTAAAAGAACGTAATCAAATTGAACAACAATACAAATGGGACCTTTCAACATTATTTGAAAATGATGAGGCTTGGAATGAAGCACTCACAAAGCTTGATACTTTGATTTCAGAAGCTGCATCTTTTCAAGGTAAGTTAAACAATACTGAAAGTTTACTTGCGTATTTTAAGGTGTCAGATGAATTAGATAAGGCGATAAACAATGTATTTACATATGCAATGTTGCGTCATAGCGAAGATACAAGAGCGACCGATGCTCAGGGTATGTATTCCAAGGCATATGGAAAATATGTTGAAGTGGTGAGTGCTACTTCATTTGCACAACCGGAGATTCTTGGAAATGATGAAGAAGTCTTAAAGGGATTTATTGCGGATCCATCCTTAAAGGATTATGCATTCTTGTTAGAAAATCTTGTACGTAATAAGGCACATACGTTAAGTGCTGCAGAAGAAAAACTATTATCTGCCTTTGGCGAGGTGTTCTCTGCACCAGGAAGAACGAGTGAAGCGTTAATGGATGCGGATATGGTATTTGATACAATCAAGGATGCAGAAGGTAATGATCATGCAGTAAATGGCTCTAGTTATATTCTTTTGCAAGGTAGCGATGATCGCGAGCTTCGTAAGAATTCTTTTAAATCTTTATACAAGGGTTATAAACAACATATTAATACATTCGCATCTACTTATAGTACAACTGTAAAGGCTGCTTCAATTGATGCGAAGGTAAGACACTACGAATCATCCCGTCAAGCTGCGATGTTCTCGGATAACATTCCAGTTAGTGTATATGATAACTTGGTTGAGACAGTACATAAGCACTTACCAACGATGTATCGTTACGTAAAACTACGTAAGAAGATGTTAGGTCTAGATGAACTGCATTATTATGATGTATACGCACCTCTTTTAAAGGGCAGTGCAAAGAACTATTCCTATGAAGAGGCTAAGGAAATGGTACTAGAGGCCGTTAAACCACTCGGTAGCGAATATACAAATATTGTAAAGGATGGTTTGGAAAACCGTTGGGTAGATGTCTATCCAAACAAAGGAAAACGTGGTGGAGCGTACTCTTCAGGTACATATACATCTAACCCATATATCTTATGCAACTATACAGGTACATTAGATAGTGTATCTACATTAGCCCATGAGATGGGACACTCTATGCATAGTTATCGTACAAATCATACACAACCAGTACACTATGCTAACTACACAATGTTCGTAGCAGAAGTCGCATCCACAGTAAATGAGAACTTACTAATCGAACAGTTATTACAAAAGGAAACAGATCCTGCACAACGTATGGCGCTATTAAACCAATACATGGAAGGTTTCAAGGGTACTATCTATCGTCAGACAATGTTTGCAGAATTTGAAAAGGAAGCACACGCTGCTTCAGAACGTGGTGAATCCTTAACGCCAGAATTCTTAAATCAGTTATACCTAAATCTTGTAAAGAAGTACTTTGGTGAAGATTTAGTAATTGATGATGAAGTACAGTATGAATGGGCAAGAATTCCTCATTTCTATAGACCATTCTATGTATATGTTTATGCGACAGGTTATAGTACAGCAGTTGCCTTGTCTGAAGGTATCTTACATGGTGGACAAGAGAGAGTTCAAAAGTATCTTGAATTCTTATCTATGGGTAGTTCTGCGTATCCAATCGATGAACTTAAGCACGCAGGAGTAGACTTAACAACACCAGAACCAATCGATATCGCTCTAGAGAAGTTCGCTAAGATCCTGGACGATGCGGAAGAAACATTCGCCAAATTACAACAGAAGTAATCAAATTGGAGATATGAAAGTATCTCCAATTGACAAAATATAAATATTGTATAAAATATAATTGTAATAAATATAGGAGATTAAATATATGACATTTTACGATTATTCTTTAACAGACAGAAGTGGTAACGAAGTATCAATGCGTAACTACGAAGGTAAGGTAGTAATTATAGTAAATACTGCAACTGGATGTGGATTTACACCACAGTATAAAGACCTAGAAGATATGTATGAGAAATATCATGAACAGGGACTAGAGATTATAGATGTACCATGCAATCAATTCGCAAACCAAACACCAGGTACTGATGAAGAGGTACATGAGTTCTGTACATTAAAGTACAATACAAAGTTTGATCAGTTTAAAAAGAGTGATGTTAATGGTGAACATGCATTACCATTATTTACATTCTTAAAGAAAGAACAGGGGTTTGCTGGATTTGGTAATAGTGTAAAGGCACTTGGCATGCGTGCAATGTGTAAACTAAAAGATCCTAACTATAAGAAAAATCCTGATATTAAGTGGAACTTCACCAAGTTTGTGGTTGATCGAAATGGTAATGTTGTAAAACGTTTTGAACCAACAGAAGACATGCATTCAGTAGAAACATGCATACAATCATTGCTGAAAGTATAAAAAATGTAAGCGTTTTAAGAGAATTGTTTCACAAAGTTTAAAAAAACATATATACTATCTTTTGTGGGGGGATAGTGTATGAAAAAGGAAAAATCATGCGGTGCGATTGTATACCGTAAACAAGAAAGTGTTATTCAGTTCTTATTGATCCATCAGACATTAGGACACTGGACATTTCCAAAGGGGCATGTTGAAGATGGTGAAACAGAACAACAAACAGCGTATCGTGAAATCTTAGAAGAAACGGGAGTAGAGGTTTCTTTCGACGATGGTTTTAGAGTCGTAAACACATATTCCCCAAAAGAGGATACTCTGAAAGATGTTATTTTCTTTTTAGCACAACCTATCGGTGGTCATGAAGTGCCACAGCTATCAGAAGTATCAGATGTACGTTGGTTAACATGTATTGAAGCACATGCGATTATTACATATCCTTCTGACCGTGCATTATTAAAGAAGGCAATCGATCATCTTAAACTCAGAGGGAATTGGAAAGAATATTAGAAATGAGTTCGTTACAAGTTTGTATTACGAATACAGATAGTGATACATATTTCTTAAAATATCAAAAGCGATTAGTCGCTCTTGAAGGCAGGCCTTCAGTGCGTCATTTATTACGTCATGATGAAATGATTGTAGGTATTGAGGAACATTATCATCGTGATGGCGTCGTGGAATCTTCCTTTGTATTAACAGAAAAGATTTCTTTACAGGATGCTATTGATTTGATTGCGGTTTTATTGGAAGCATATATTCGCCGTTATCATTGCAATCGTATTGAATTTCACACAGTGGATGATCAATTGGTTCATGCGTATCAAGCGAATGCGGTAAGATGCGATAATCACCAATTTATCTATGATGTGGAAGAATATCGTCTACAGTTGGAAAATAGCGTGTTCGATGAACGTGGTTATATCATCAACCAAGGTAGGATGGAGAGTATTCCATTCGGATGGTTCAATACTAGAGATAAAGGTTGTGGATGGATTGCTGCATATAATCTTTTAAAACTCAATGGAAAAACCATGTTGATGAAGGATGTTCTTGCTGGACTGAAACGCTTTGCATTTATCGGCAATTTATTAGGCCAAGAGAAAATATCTCTATACTTCTGGCTAAAAAAACAAGGTCTTAGCGTACATATCAGTGTTGGAACTAACGCTAAGATGATTAAGAAGATGTGCGCAAGTAAGTCTGGAATCCTATTGTATATACATCGTACAAATGCGCATTATGTGGCGTATGAAGTATTAAAGGATGGTAAAATTCAATTCTTCAATGCAGTATATGGGAAGAAGAACCATATCACAACAGCTAGTGAATTTTTAAGAGAGAATTCTTTTATCCCATTATCCTCATTAATCTATGTTGACTAAGTCCTAACGTTGTTAGGGCTTTTTCATATTGGTACGATGGTATATTTTCATTTGGCAGTATGATAGAATTAAGAATGATTAGAGGACGTTATGATTAATAAGAAAGTTCATATTTCTAAGATTCATTTTACGCATATTGAATCTGAATCTTTGATAGAGTCTATCGCAAAGCGTGGTGTTGCAATATCCGTACAGGTCAACGTACATGATGACTATTATGAGTGCTTGGATGGAAATAAACGATTAACAGCTTGTAAGATTTTATCATTACAGGATAAAAAATTTGAAATGGTGCCTGTGATGATTATGAATGATTATTCAAAGGCAGGGAGTGCTTTCTGGGGTAATACACAGAATAAGCACTAATAAAGGAGAGAAGATGGAACGATTACAGAAGACAATAGCGAAGGCGGGTATTGCCAGCCGTCGTAAAGCAGAAGAACTCATTGTTAGTGGCAAGGTCAAGGTAAATGGCGTTGTTGTAACAGAGCTTGGAACACAAGTATCTCCTGATGATGATATTAGTGTTAATGGTGTTGTATTAAAGAAAGAAGAAAAGGTGTATTATCTTTTAAATAAACCTCGTAGGGTTATCTCTAGTGTCAGTGATGAAAAGGGTAGAGAAACTGTTCTTGCGTATCTTAGTGATGTAAAAGAGCGTATCTATCCAGTTGGTCGTTTGGATTATGATACGTCTGGTATTTTACTTTTAACAAACGATGGTGATTTTGCGAATGCGATGATGCATCCATCTTCACATTTACCTAAGACCTATGAAGTTGCAGTAAATGGTGTACTAACAGATGATATGTTAAATCGCCTAGCAAAAGGTATTATGCTATCTGATGGTAAGACATTACCAGCTGAAGTAGTATTATTAGAACGTTCTACGAAGAAAAATAAAACCGTACTACACATTACAATCCAAGAAGGACGCAATCGTGAAGTACGGCGCATGATGGAATATTTCCATTGTGAGGTCACAAGATTAAACCGTATCGGCTATGGTTTCCTAGATTTAGGAAATCTAAGACAAGGCCAATATCGTAAGCTACGTAGTTTTGAAGTACGTAAGTTGCTTGCAATGGTGAAACGTTCAACTGAAGACTAAAGAGAAATATATTGGCTGATTTGTTCCTCATCAGGATCAATATAAATCATCTTATATTTACCTAGTTCAACCATTCCAGGTTTCGCACCTGGAATTTTTTTGAGGTTTTTGATAGGGCAATACGCAACTGGAACACTAGAGGACATACGGCCTGCTGAGAAGTAAGCTGCGATATTTGCGGCTAGACGCATCGTATACTCATCTGGATTTTCATCATGTACAACAACATGTGAACCATGATAATCCTTGGTATGGAACCAAATATTACTCTTTTTCGTATGCCAAGTAAGCGTATCATTTTGTAAGTTATTTTTACCGAAGGAAATAGAGATACCTTGTTCTGTCGTAATCGTAGTATAAGAAGGTGATACTTCCTTTTTCTTTTTCTTCTTTTTTCCTTTTTCTTTTTCGGAAAGGTAACCAAGTTTAATGAGTTCTTCTCGAATTTCCATTGCAGTATCAAAGTCGGCGTACTTGAGCTGTTCCGCAAGACCGCTGAAGTATTCAATTTCCATCTGACAGAGTTGAATTTGTTCTTGGAGGTACACTTGACCTTTCTTTAATTTATTGTATTTTTGGAATGCTTTGCGAGCATTGCCTTTGCCATCTAATTTAGGATCTAGTGGAATATGGACAGGAGAGTTATCTACAAAATTATTTAGGGTAATTTCTTTGAGTCCCTTTGTATCAGAAACTTGATAAGCGTAAAGTAAATCTCCATACTCACGCCATTTATCACAATCCTTAGCAGCCTCGTATTCTTCGATTAAACGAGGTAACTTTGTGCTTTGGTGTTTTAATTGTCGATTGATAAAGTGTTGAATATCACCAGAAATCTGTTTAATTCTTTCTTTTTCTTCACGATGGAAGTAAAGGATATCAATTCCTTCAAAAAGAGGATATTCTTTACATGGTCCAACACTAGTTAAATCAATACAGTGGAACACTGGTTCGTTATCGCTGTTAGCGATAAAGATTGATTTACTGTTTGAAATCTCATCCATCACGCTATGGAAGGATTGTCCTTTTGACATGCGATATTCAACTTCTTTCGCAAGAAATGGTGAAAAACCAGAGAACTGTTTTGTAAGAGATATAGTTGTATCTACAATCTGTTCGGTGAAAGGATTCTTCTTATCTTGAGAAGGTGTTTGGATAAATTCAGCACCTGCTTGAATGGTACGTCTACTATTTTCAAATGGTGGAATACGCTTCATCGCATCAATGATTCGATTTTGCGCGTTTACTAAAATTACATTAGCGTACTTTCCCATTAACTCTACGTATAGTTTAAGATACTCTAGATCACCAATTTCGTTATGATGACGAATATCAAAAACCATCCAACGGTCTAATTCTGCTTGTTGGATTTTTTCAACAATAGAACCTTCTAGATATTTACGTAATACCATTACAAAGTTGGAAGGCTCATTAGGAGTAGGATAACTACGATTCGTAAACAGAATTCGGTTATATACGGAATGTGTCGAAATCAATAATTGTTTCTTACCTGCAGTACCATGTGTTTGTAGTAAAAGCTCAGTCTGAGAAGTCATATATATTTTCTGAATTCTGAATGGGAGTGTCACTTGAATTTCAGGAATCAGTTTTGATAATAAAATACCATCTAGTGCCATTTGAAAACCTCTTTATTTTTCTTATTATATCATGATTGACTATGTTAAAATTAATGAGTAATCTATTAGGTAAGGATGGAGGATACAATTATGGCTAAGGGATTGTTAATTGTATTAAGTGGACCTTCTGGTGTTGGTAAGGGAACGGTTCTCAAAGAGTTTATTCATGATAAGGATTTGAAACTTGCATACTCGGTTTCTATGACTACTCGTAAGCAGAGACCAGGTGAAGTTGATGGTATAAATTATCACTTTGTCACGAAGGAAGAGTTCGAACAAGCAAAGAAGAATGGTGAATTATTAGAGTCGGCAGAATTTGTTGGAAACTACTATGGAACACCTATTTCTGAAGTTGAAAGATTACGTAAAGAAGGCAAGAATGTCATCTTGGAAATTGAAGTACAAGGATGTACTCAGGTTCGCGAGAAGGTGAAGGATGCCTTAACAATCTTCATCGTTCCACCAAGCATGGCGGAGTTAGAGAAGAGAATTCGTGGACGTAATACAGAACCAGAAGAAATTGTTCAGGAACGTTTGGCAAAGGCTGCACGTGAAATGGAACTCATTGGTATGTACAAGTATGTTGTATGTAACGACGATGCGAAGTTAGCAGCTGATATTATCCGCGTGATTATCAAACGTCACATGAAGTCAAATATTTAGTTTATCTGCCAGTATATACTGGCATTTTTTTATACACTTGCGTAAGCGTTTTCAATCCTTTATAATGGAAACTGATAAACGGAGGATAGTTTCCGATGGAAAATATACAACAAGATATCTTAACTACAACACTAGAATTATTTAATGATAAAGGGTTAGATTTTACTATGGACGATATCGCCCAGTCGATGCATATTGCAAAAAAAACAATATATCGTTTCTTTTCATCAAAAGAAGATTTATTAATTGCATTATTAGATTATGGTTTTGAGAACATTCAAAAGGAGAAGCAGAAGATTTTAACAAGTGATGATAGTATTGCAAAACGTTTGGAACAAGTAATGATTGCGATGCCAAAACAGTATGCCAAAATTGACTTTCGTGTGCTATCAAGTTTAAAGGATACCTATCCTCAAGTGTATATACGTCTAAATGAACATTTAGAAAATGATTGGGAACCTATTATCAAACTAATCAATGAAGGTATCCGTAAAAAGGAAATCCGTAAGATTAACACATTTATTCTTCGCAAGATTATAACCGCAACTTTTGAACAACTTTTATCTACGGATGAACTACAAGAAAGAAATTTAACGTATGCTAAAGCTTTAAAAGAAATGATGAATATCATCATGAAAGGGATGGTTATAGATAATGAATAAATTGAATAACAATTGGGAATATATCGACCAATGGAGTGATACGTTTATTATAGATGGTGCTGCAGACAAGGTAGTTCGCATACCTCATACTGTTCAAGAATTACCTTTACATTATGCTAACTCAGAAAGCTATCAAAAGGTTGTTGGTTATCGTAAGAAATTAACATTTGATTCATCTTTAAAAGACAGAAGATATTTTATACGCTTTGATGGTAGTGCTCATGAGACTACAGTGTATTTCAATGGCAAAGAATTGTATGTTCATTCGTGTGGATATACTGCATTTATCGTTGAACTAACTGATAATATTCTATTTGATCAAGAGAATGTTTTAACTGTAAAAGTAGATAGTCGTGAGGGTTTGAATACACCTCCATTTGGATTTGTGATTGATTATCTTACATATGGAGGTATCTATCGTGATGTATGGCTTTATGATAAGCCTGCATACTTTATTAAAGATGTATTTGTAACAACGAATACACTAGATACAGTCTCAGTATCCATCCAAACAGATGGGCTAGTTCCTATTGATTCATATCAAGTCAAGATTCTTGACTCAAAGGGTGAAATCATCGCACAACAGGCCGTATCTATAAATACGCGGCAAATACAAATACCTGTAAAGAATATTCATGCATGGACAGCCGAATCACCAACTTTATATCGTTGTATTGTGGAACTAGGAGATGATATTTTTGCAACAAACTTTGGATTCCGTACAATTCGTTTTGATCAGAATAATTTATATATCAATGATCAAAAGGTATTCTTGAGAGGTTTGAATCGTCACCAATGCTATCCATATATTGGTTATGCGGCTGTTGATTCTTTACAAGAGGAAGATGTGCGTATTTTAAAAGAAGAGTTACATGTGAATGCAGTTCGCACTTCACACTATCCACAAAGTCAATCCTTTATCGATGCTTGTGACCGATATGGTTTATATGTATTTACTGAGATTTCTGGTTGGCAACATATCGGCGATCAAACATGGAAACAACAAGCAATCCGTAATACAGAAGATATGGTACTACAGTATCGTAATCATCCTTCTATTATTCTGTGGGGTGTAAGAATCAATGAATCATTAGATGATGATGAACTCTATGCGAAAACAAATGCAGTTGCTAGAGCCTTAGATCCTTCTAGACCTACAGCAGGTGTACGTTATCTTACAAAGAGTCATTTGTTAGAGGATATTTATACATTCAATGATTTCTCGCATCACGGTGATAATAAAGGTGCATTAAGTAAGAGTGAAGTTATGGTGGATACACATCATCCACTCATCATCTCTGAATCCAATGGGCACATGTTTCCGACAAAGAGTTTTGATACACAAGCAAGACGCCAAGAACATGCATTACGACATGCGCGTGTATTTAGTGATGCGATGTCTGATGGCCAACATACTGGAGTTTTCCAATGGTGTATGTTTGATTATGCAACACATAAAGACTTTGGTTCTGGTGATAGGATTTGTTATCACGGCGTCATGGATAGTTTCCGTAATCCAAAACTTGCGGCAAGTGTATATGCTTCACAACAGGATGAAGAACCTATCTTGGCAATTAGTACTTCGATGGATATTGGTGATTACAATGCTGGTAATCTACCGGATTTCTACGCATTTACAAATGCGGATGAAGTACGTTTATACAAAAATGATCAGTTTGTATCTACATTTTCTCATTCTTCATATTCTGGTTTAAAGCATGGTCCAATTCGTATTGATGATACGATTGGAAAACTACTTGAAACCAATGAGCATTTTTCTAAAGAGAAAGCTGCTGATATTCGTAAATGTTTACTAGCAAGTAAAAAGTATGGTAGTAACTTACCGCTACGTTATCGTTTGTTATATGCGAAGATGATGTTTCAATACAAGATGAAGTACAGCGACGGTGTCACTCTATTTGGAAAGTATGTATCAGGTTGGGGTTCGGATTCGATTACTTGGAGATTTGATGCTATCAAAAATGGAAAAGTTGTAAAATCTATTATCAAACGTCCATCTACTAAATTACATCTATCGTACCAAGTTTCTCGTACAAGTCTTGTGGAAGGAAGTTGCTATGACATGTCCGCAATTCGTATTCAAGTAAAGGATGAATATCATAATTTAGCTTCCTATGCACAACTACCACTAAACCTCATTACGACCGGACCAATCGAAATTGTAGGTCCTAATACAGTTGTTACAGAAGGTGGTATGACAGGTACATATATTAAGACAACTGGAGAAGAGGGAGATGCTGTTCTTACAATTTCTACTCCAGATTGCAGCGCAATTACAATTCATTTTACAATTTCAAAGGAAGCATAAATTATGAAAGAATTTGGTAAAAAACAATTTGTTGCATATGGTTTAGGCGCGGTGGGGAAGGATATGGTATATGCCTTATCTGCTTCCTATATCATGTATTACTATCAAGATATCCTAGGCTTATCTGCATCTTTTGTTGGATTTATTTTGATGATTGCTCGTGTGTTTGATGCGGCTAATGATCCATTTATGGGTGTTGTTGTTGCTAAGACAAATACGAAATGGGGTAAGTTTCGTCCATGGTTATTTACAGGTACAATTTTAAATGCATTTGTTTTATATGCATTATTTGCGGTACCTGCAATATCAGGTAAAGCATTAATGATTTATTTTGCGGTGATGTATATTCTTTGGGGTGTGACATATACCATGATGGATATTCCGTTTTGGTCAATGATACCTGCAGTTACTTCTACGATGAAAGATCGTGAAAATCTATCTGTTGTAGGGCGTACCTGTGCAGGTGTTGGTTATGCGTTAATCAATGTATTTACTGTGATGGCTGTATCCAAACTAGGTAGTGGAATTGAGCGTACTGGCTTTCGTTTGTTTGCGCTTATTATAGCGATTTTGTTTGTGGTATTTATACTTTTTACATGTGTTACAATTCATGAGCAAAAAGTAGAAAACATGCAGACAACATCTGTTAAAGAGATGTTTAAAGCATTATTTAACAACGATCAAGCAATCGTAACGGTTGTTACAATTGTACTGATTAATTCTGCGTTATATATTACATCGAATCTTTTAATCTACTTTTTTAAATACGATATTGGGGGAACAACCTGGAAGGATGCGTATACTCTATTTACTTCTGTTGGTGGGATTTCTCAGATCTTAGGTATGATGGTTGTGTATCCAATCCTTAGAAGTAAATTATCAAATACAATCATCTTTAAGTTAAGCTTGTGTCTAGCAATATTGGGATATACATTCTTATTAGCCTTATGTTTACTAGGATATTCATCTGTTCTAACAATGTTAATGGTGCCTGGTGTAATAATCTTTATATCCAATGGTATACTAACGGTATTAACTACGGTATTTCTTGCGAATACTGTTGATTATGGTGAGGCTAAAACTGGTCATCGTGAAGAGTCTGTTATCTTTAGCATGCAGACATTTGTTGTAAAGGCAGCTAGTGGCTTAGCAGTATTTATTACTGGTGTTAGTTTGGATCTAATTGGTTTAACAAGCAAAGATGGACTGGGAGAAGGTATACCAACATTCACTTCTCCATTATTAGGACTTCGTTTACTAATGACGATCTTGCCTATAATTGGATTGGTTCTTGCACTCATATTATTTACAAGAAAGTTTATTATTTCGGATGAAAAGGCAGAACAAATTCGAAAACAGTTAGAAGAAAAGAGGGTTTGAGTATGCAGGTTCAGTGGTTGATAGAAAGTGTTGATCAGAAAATTAAATTACAAGGCAATGAAAACTGGCAGGATGATGTACTACATATTCATGTGTCAACTGTTCAAATGATACTCGGTAAAGTGGAAGCGAAACTATCTATATCCATCGCAAAGAACGAGAAAATATTCATGAATGGATACCAAACATGGACATGTTCTCCAGAACTTACAAGGTATGATTATACACATGGACTAAAGAGAGTACCAAAGAGTTTATTGCGGAAATATGGGTTTGATCGTTATGGGGATTATCATTTTGTGGATTATCCGCAAAAGAAGGGTATTACACATGGTGAATCATGGTGCTATTTCCGTGATGGAAAGAAATTTCGTTTATTTGCGTCATTAAATGAAGATCCAGGATATACCTTATTTTGGTATGATGCAAACAAATCAGAATTAACAATCCAAAGAGATTGTAAAGATGTACAGACAAATGGTATCTTTCATGCATTTGATTTATTCTATGCGGAAGGTAGTGAAGAAGAGGTCTTTCATGCATGGTTTGATGCAATGAATTTAAAGCCACTTACAACGAAGAAATTATTTGGATATTCTAGTTGGTATAATCACTATCAAGATATTAGTGAAGATAAGATACGTTATGATTTATCTGGTTGCGATAAAGTATTTCAACCAAATGACCTATTTCAGATTGATGACGGTTGGGAACCGTTTGTAGGTGATTGGCTAGAAACAGATTCGGTGAAATTCCCCAACGGATTAAAAGCACTTGTTGACCAAATACATGCAAAGGGATATAAAGCTGGTTTGTGGCTTGCACCATTTGTGGCAGAGGAGAAGTCCTCACTATATCAGAATCATCCAGATTGGTTCCTGTACCATCATGGAAAACCATGGTGTTTAGGTGCTAACTGGTCAGGTTTTTATTCCTTAGATATTGATCATCCAGATGTAATTGACTATATCAAGAAAGTATTCCATCAAGTATATGATGTTTGGGGATTTGATTTAGTTAAACTAGATTTCTTATATGGCGCAGCTCCATTTGGTAATGCATCTGAGAGTCGTGCTAAGAGAATGAAACGTGCTATTCAATTCTTGAGAGATATATCAAAGGATAAGGAAATTCTTGCTTGTGGTGTTCCATTAATGCCATCTTTTGGTTTAGTAGAATATAGCCGCATTGGTTGCGATGTAGGATTGGATTGGGATGATGTATTCTATATGCGTTTATTGCATCGTGAAAGAATCTCTACCAAGAATGCGATTGTGAATACAGTCAATCGTAGACAGTTGAATGGACGTGTGTTTATGAATGATCCAGATGTATTCTTTATCCGTACTGAGAATATCCATCTAACGGATAAGCAGAAGGATGATTTAGCACGTATACAAGCTCTACTAGGAGGGGTATTCCTAACAAGTGATAGTCCTGCAAATTATACTGATGATATGATTAGAAAATATCACGAATACCGTAAACTAGCATCTGCGTTAGTGACAGATGTTAATACAGATGAAGGTATTACAATTGAGTATGTTCTAGATGGTAAAACCAATGTAATACATTTCGACTGTACAAATGGTAAATAACATGTTTTAAGAACTCTTAGAATTCAAGAGTTCTTTTTGTTTTCAGAAATATAAATCAATAAAACGATTTTTTAGTTAGCCAAAGAAAAAAGCCAACTTGCGTTGACTTTTTACACTTGTTATCTGTTGTAGAATTCGACAACGAGTGATTCGTTGATTTCTTGGTTCAATTCGCTTCTTTCTGGAAGACGTACGAATGTACCTTTCTTGTTTTCTTTATCAACTTCAACGAAAGCTGGGATTGTGATAGCTGATTCTAATGATTCAGCGATTGCCTTGATGTTACGTGCATTTTCACGAACAGCAATTGTTGATCCTGGCTTGATTAAAGCTGAAGGGATGTCTAACTTCTTACCATTTACTTCGATATGACCGTGGTTTACTAACTGACGAGCAGCCTTACGTGTTCTAGCTAAGCCCATACGGTAAACGATGTTATCTAATCTACTTTCAAGTAAGATTAAGAAGTTAACACCTGCCATACCTTCCATCTTGGAAGCCTTGTTGAATAAGTTAGAGAACTGACGTTCATTTAAACCGTACATGTTACGGATTCTTTGCTTTTCGCGTAACTGTGTACCGTAGCCACCTAACTTAATACGCTTTGTAGGTCCATGTTGACCTGGAGCATAAGATCTTTTCTTAAGCTCTTCGCCTGTTTCTAAGATGGAGAAGCTTAAGCGTCTAGCTTTCTTCCAAACAGGTCCTGTATAACGTGCCATGTTTTGTTTCCTCCTATATATGGCTGAGAAACAATAACAGGTGCAGATCATCGATGCGGGGTGTTATCATGAGCCTTTTCACCTTTTGCAGCAGGATACTTAGGAACAAGTTTAACTGTTGATAACGCCTTACGCATGACTCTACATGCTGCCATCATTTAACGCACTCGATATAATATCACTAGTGTGTACAAACGTCAATCATTTTCACAATCTATATAAGGATAGTCCTTTATCATTTGCAAGAAAAGAATTATGGAAAGATATGTGAAAGTGATAAGGCATATCCCCAAATATATAGATGCTGTGGTAAAATAAAAAAAGATATGACAAGAAAGGTGGAAACATATGAATCAGATATTAACATTGTTATCAGATATCAGATTTATTATTGCCGTAGGTGCAATCTTCGTTTTACTGTTAATTATTTTAATTGTTACTACAGTACGTGCACGTCGCTATAAATCTGAGTATATAGAATTAGAGAATCGCTATCAGTCACTTAAGCAAATTCCTTTGTCATTAAAGATGAATAAAGCAATTGCTGTAAGTAGAGTGAATCAGGATACAGTGGATCGTGTTAATTCAGCACAGAATAAGTTCGATGAAGTGCAGTCATGTATTTCTGCTTTAACTAGTAAATTAGCAGACCTAGAACGTTATATTTCAGCTGGTACTTTATCAAAGGCTGGTAATACCATCAAGGATATTGAAACATCCATGACTACAACAGAAGCGGATGCGAAGACACTCGAAAATATGTTAGATGCGATTCTTGCAAAAGAAACAGCACAACGCGAAGAAGTAACAGCTTTAAAGAATCGTTTCCGTGCTTTAAAGGCACAAGCTGCTGAAAATGCTCCAAAGTTATACTTTGCATGGCCTTTAGTAGAGCAGAAGGTTGTTGATACTGAGAAGATGTTTGCGACTTTTGAAGAATGGATGTTCTCCAGTGATTTCGATAAGGCAAACCGTGAACTTGTAAGTATCAAGGCAGTTATGGCAGAACTAGAAGAAATGATAGAGAATATGCCTTCATTATTAGAAGATGCTAAGGGTGTTATTCCTAATATGGCAGAAGTTCTTCACAAGGATTATATTCATAATCGTAATCGTGGTGTGTATTTGAAACACTTAAATGTAGAAGAAAACCTCAATCAAATGACAGAGTCCTTACGTGAATCTCTAAAGCAGTTAAAGACAGGGTCTACATTAGGCGTTCGTGAAACGCTTGATACTATGAAGGCAAAACTTCGTGAGATGGATCAGGCTGTAAAACAAGAGGGTGAAAGCTTTGATGCGATTCAAGAGTTATCAAAGGAATCTACAGCACTTGCGGATGAAGCAGATAAGAATGCGGCTTATGTAAAAGAAGCATTTGCAAAATCATCATCACGTTTTGGCTTTGCGGATTTAGAAGAAAAGCTTGCAGAGCAGACAGCTCGCTTACAAGAACTTGAAACGAAGATGCCTGTAGTAATGGATAGTGTACGTAACTATCAAGTTCCTGCTAGTACAGTTGTTGGTTCCTTGAAGGAATTAAATGAACAGATCATTGCATGCAATACAGAGTTTAAGAATATTCGTACACGTATTGAAGCTGCTTCTGGTGATGAAGAACGTTGTAAGAAGCAACTAGTGAAGTTGCAGATTGTTATGAATCAGATGCAAGTTAAGATTCGTAAGTATAAACTTCCAAATATTTCAGAAGCTTATGAAGATGATATGCGTCGTGCAAATGACTATATCCATCGTTTAGATAACTTGATGGAAGAAGTTCCATTAAATATGCAGTTATTAAATGGAACTCTACAAGAAGCATTAGATTTTATCTATAAGCTTTATAACAATGTTAATAACGTTGTTGGTACAGTTATGATGGTTGAAAATACAATTGTATTTGGTAACCGTTATCGTTCAACTTACGCAGATATCGACTCTGAGTTAACACGTAGTGAATTAAGTTTCCGTAATGGTGAATATACACAAGCTCTAACAACAGCAATCGCAACGATTGAAAAGATTCACCCAGGTAACTACGAATCCATGATCAAGGAGAACGCGAAGAGTGCAGCGTAGAGTGTATTTTGATGGTGCTTCTACAACAGCGATTCACCCAGATGTATTACAAACCTATAAGTCTTTATTGGATAAATATTACGTCAATAGTGAGTCTCTGTATGATGAAGGCAGCGAAATCAGTCGAATGATGGAAAAAGCCCGGAGTGCAATAGCCGGGCTTTTGGGTGTAAACAGCGAAGACATTATCTTTACCTCAGGTTCTTCGGAAGCAAACTCTTCCGCAATCAAAGGTGTGTGTTTTGCACAACCAGGTAAGAAACATATTGTTACAACAAATGTAGAACATTCTTCTATCTTGAATGCATGTTTACAAATGGAACAGGTATTTGGATATCGTGTTACATATTTGCCAGTTGATGCTAGTGGTAAGGTATCCTTACAACAAGTGAAAGATGCAGTATCTGATGATACAGCAATCGTTAGTATCATGGCAGTAAACAATGAAGTAGGTTCTATTAATCCAATTGATGAGATTGCAAATTATGTTAAAAAACATACACATGCTTATATGCACGTTGATATGACACAGGCAATTGGTAAAGTTGATGTAGATTTTAAAAATATTGATCTAGCATCTATCTCTGCACATAAACTGGAAGGTTTAAAGGGTAGTGGTATTCTGGTTAAGAAGGTTCATGTACCATTTGTACCACTCATCAATGGCGGTGAGCAAGAATATGGCATTCGAGGTGGTACTTCGAATGCTTGTGTAAACATGGTATTTGCTAAGACACTACGCTTTGCGTTAGAAAATGGTAAGAAGTATCATGATTATATTACAACTTTACAACAAGCATTACTTAGGGGATTATCTATAATACCTGGTGTTTTAATGAATCAACCAAGTGATGCAGTCAATAGTGTTGTTAACTTCTCATACGAGAAGATACCAAGTGAAGTGATGCAGAATGCATTAAATAAAAAAGGTTTTATGGTGAGTGCGAGAAGTACATGTGCATCTAAATCCGATGATCCAAGTTATGTTTTAAGTGCTATGGGTTATTCTTCCAAACGTGCAAGCTCTTGTATTCGTATTAGTTTAACGTATCATAATACAGAAGAAGAGATTGCTTCATTTATAGATTCATTAAAGGAGATTATTTCGCAATATGGTTAAGTATGATACAGTCTTGATTCGCTATGGTGAATTAAGTACAAAGGGTAAAAATCGAAGAGATTTTATTACTAGACTCTTCACAAATATTAAATATATGTTGCGGGATTATCCTGCACTAACGTATCGTAAAACATACGATCGTATTTACATTAAATTAACGGATGAAGATCCAGAAGAAATTGAAACAAAATTAAAGAAGGTATTTGGTATTAGTTCATTCTCCTTTACAGAAAAGGTGAATAGTAATTTAGAAGATATCAAGCAAGCCTGTGTTCGTATTGCTAAGGAAAGTGATAAGAAGACATTTAAGATGATTACAAAACGTCATGATAAGAGTTTTCCGCTTAAGAGTGATGGTGTAAATCGTGAGGTTGCTGGAGAGATTCTACGCAATACAGATTTAAAGGTTGATGTACATGAACCTGAATTAGCAATTCGTGTTGAAATTCATAGTAATGAAACCTACATCACATCTAGTAAGATTCCTGGTGCTGGAGGATATCCAGCGGGTATCAATGGTAAGGTATTGTTAATGTTATCCGGTGGTATAGATTCACCAGTAGCAGCGTACCAGTTAATGAAGCGTGGACTACATGTAGAAGCAGTACACTTTGCATCTCCTCCATATACAAGTGAAAACGCAAAGAATAAAGTGTTAGAGCTTGCTTCACAAGTGAGTGAATACCAAGGTCACATGAAAGTGCATGTTGTTAACTTTACGCAATTACAACTTGAAATCTATAAACATGCAGGAGACCCATATGCAGTTACATTGATGCGTCGTATGATGTTCCGCTTAGCGGATATGATCTCTAAGAAGTATGGGTGTCTAGCAATCGGTACTGGTGAAAGTGTAGGACAAGTAGCTAGCCAAACACTCGAGAGTATCAATTGCATTAATACAGTTACAAATATGCCAATTTTAAGACCACTTGTATGTTATGACAAGATTGAAATTATTGATTTGGCACGTAAGATAGGTACGTATGAAACATCAATCTTACCATTTGAGGATTGCTGTACAATCTTTGACCCAAAAAAACCAGTCACAAAACCATCTGTAGATAAGAGTGCTTACTATGAATCAAAATTTGATTATGAAACACTACTACAACAGGCGGTAGATACACTGGAAACTGTGAATGTACAAGCAGTAAAAAAAGAAGAAGATTTCTTATAGAGAGGTGAAACTATGGCAAAGCATAATCAAGATATTCGCAATGAATTTAATGAAAAGATGCAACATTGCGCCACAATGGATGAGCAAGAACTATTGGATATCGCTAACGTTACAATTGTTAAAGTTGAAAAAGATGATACATATAATACAAAAGCGAAGTTAAAGATTTTTGCACTATTCACATCACTCTTTAACTGTGCAGAAAATGAACGTATGAAATACGTAAAGCGTATTTACTCAGCTCTTAAATAATTGATGATTGATAGGTATATTTGTTATGATATACCTATTTTCTTTTGATATAAATTGGTAAATAGAACATGGTGGATTACATGACGCAATTTGATGTTACGATTATCAGCAACACAATACTAATTATCATATGGATACTTCTACCTAAACTTTGGCGTATTTGGAAGAAGAAAGATTTATTTAATATTTTTGATATTCCATTTGATTTACTACCTATTTTTGTCTTGTCGTATAGTTGGAAACGATTTGTCCTATGGATAGTCATTTATACAGTAATTATGGTTGGTTTAAGAAAGATTTCTATAAAGAACACAGACTCTTTCCACGACACAAAGTCTGATTCATAGAAAATTAACAACATATACTTACAATTAATAAACTGGTTTATTAATCAATAGATTAGCAATGTTTTTGAAATAGAAAATTTTAAAGATAAAACGTATTAAATATAATACAATATTCTATATATCGTAAGTCTATAGAATATATGATTATTCGTAAACTATAGACTAACGTTGTAGAAGATATATTTATTTCACTTGAGCGAAGAAAAGATATTATTTTATGGAATTCGTCTTTTTAGTAAAAATATATTTTGGTAGTAAATCATGGTAAAAATACCTTTTGGTGAAAGGTGATAAACAGAAACTAGAATTGATGAAGCAATGAAGTAACTCTCTACCACTAAGATGATACATGGAAAACCTATAGAGACGAATGTACCAGTGGGTTGTGGTAGTAATATTGTTATGCCGAAATTTATTCTTATTAGAAGGAGGAACATTGATAATTAAGTGTTGTGTTGAATACTAGTGAAAAATTTGAATATATAGTGTAAGAAAGGGATGTTGGATGTTATCTAACTACTTTATAGAAGGAGTCAATTATGGAAATTATTGAGAAAGCCAGTGCAGGGACAGTCGATAAATGTGATTGTCTTATAACAGTTTCAAAAGGAGAAGGTTATGTAAAAATCAACCTAACTTCAAAAGTTTTATATGAATATGGTGATAGTATCAAAAATACAATTCTTCAAACATTAAAGAAATTAGATGTAAATGATGTAACAGTTGATGTTGAAGATATGGGTGCTTTTGAGTATGTAATTGTCGCTAGACTAGAAGCCGCAATCTATCGTAGTCAGAAAATAATGAATCAGATTCCATGGGGAGATTTACTACATGAATAATAAAAAACGTTTACGTCGAACAATGATGTTTCTAAACGCACAAAAGCCAAATTTACTAAAAGATCCATATATTTATGAACCTGACTCTTTGATATTTGATTTAGAGGATGCAGTTGCGCTAGGTGAAAAAGATGCGGCTCGTTTTGTGCTTGCACATGCTCTTAAGAGTGTGAATTATCAAAACTGTGAGAAGGTGGTTCGTATCAACGGTATTGATACACCATTCTGGAAGGAAGATATTCGTTGTGCAGTTTTTGCTGGTTGTGATAGTATTCGTATTCCAAAAACGGAGTCTGCTGAAGATGTGAAAGCAGTTGAAGCAGAAGTAATAAAAGCTGAACAAGAAGCAGGTGTCGAAGAAGGACATACCTTACTAATGGCGGCGATTGAATCTGCAAAGGGAGTTATTAATTTAAAGGAAATATGTACAGCATCTTCACGATTATTTGGGGTAGCTCTATCTGCTGGTGATTACACAAAAGACTTACATACTGTCATCACTGGTACAGGTGTGGAACTTTCAGGTGCTAGACAGTTAATGGTGATTACCGCAAGAGCGACAGGTGTTCAATGTTTCGATACTGTTTATACAAACCTTGATAATATGGATGGTTTGAAGACAGAAACAAAACTGATACATGATATGGGATTTGATGGCAAATCGATTATTAACCCAAGGCAGATTCCTGTAGTTCATGAAGTATATACACCAAGTCAAGAAGACATTATCTTTGCACAAAAAGTCGTAAAAGAAATCGATGAAAAACGTGCGCAGGGAATTGGTGTATTTACCGTAGATGGAAAGATGATTGATGTTGCATTCTATGATGGCGCAAAGAGAACGATTGCACTTGCAAAAGCTGCAGGCGTATATCAGGAGGTAGACAATGCTTAATGCTGTAGGAAGGGAAATTCCACAAGAAGTATTAGATGAAACTGGTAAAACAGTCTTTCAGGGATCATATCAATTTGATCAACACGAATATATAAAAACTGCTGTAAAAGCAAAGACTCGTATTGGTGGTAGTGGTAGCAAACTTGAAAGTAGTATTCAAGAGGTATTACAGAAGTGTAATGCCCATGATGGTATGACAATTAGTTTCCACCATCACTTCCGTGAAGGTGACCTAGTGGTAATGCAGGTAATGAATGTCATACATGAGCTAGGATATAAAGATATTACAATCTGTGCTAGTTCCTTAAGTAAAGCACAAGATGACCTAGTACCAATGATGGAAGATGGTACAGTAACACATATCGAAACATCTGGTGTTCGTGGAAAGATTGGTGAAGCTATCAGCGAAGGGAAATTAAAGGGTATTGCTATTCTGCGTTCACATGGCGGAAGAGTACGCGCAATCGAAACAGGTGAAACGAAGATTGATATTGCCTTTATTGGAGCTCCAAGTTGTGATGAATATGGAAACTGTCGAGGTGTTGGTGGTAATAGTAATTGTGGTGTTTTATCTTATGCCGCAATTGATGCAGAATATGCAGAGAACGTTGTAGTTTTAACGGATTGTATCGTTCCATTTCCAAACTTCCCAGCAGATATCAGTATGACAAATGTTGATTATGTCATCAAAGTTGATGCGGTTGGTGATGCGGATAAGATTGCGACCGGTGCAGCACGTCCTGTAACAGATATGAGAAAACTCATGATGGCGCAAAGTTGTGCTGATTTTATCGCATGTACACCAACGTTTCAGGATGGCTTTTCATTCCAAACAGGAATTGGCGGTGCATCAATTGCTACAGCACAATGTCTTGCACAAAAGATGAGAGAAAAAAATATTCATATGAGTTTTGGCGCTGGTGGAATGTCAAAACCTATGTGTGATCTATTAGAAGAAGGTCTTGTAGACTGTCTTCTAGATACACAGGACTTTGACGTACCTTCGATTGAAAATCTCATTTCTAATCCGAAGCACTATTCCATTACAACGAAAGAATATGCAGATCCATTCTGTAAGGGTGCTGTTGTGAATAAACTAGACTTTGTCATTCTAGGAACTCTAGAGGCTGATATTCAATTTAACTGCAACGTTGTAATAAGTTCTGAAGGAGAACTGATGGGTGCACAGGGTGGACATCCTGATACAGCAGCTGGTGCGAAATGTACAATAGTAATTACACCACTTCTACAAGGAAGAATTCCAACAATACGTAACCAGGTTACGACGGTTACTACACCTGGCGAAACAGTCGATGTCATCGTTACAGATTACGGTATTGCGATTAATCCCAAGCGACAGGACCTATTAGAAGTTGCACAAAACGCACATCTTCCGATTAAGACAATCGAAGAATTACGTGATATAGCATATGGTATGGCAAAAGAGCCTGCCTCACTAGTGTATGAGGATAAGGTTGTAGCTATTATTGAATCTAGAGATGGCACCATCATGGATGTCGTTCGAAAGAGAAAGGATAAAAATTAATATGACAATTGGTTTTCGCGCATTTATAGACTTTGAAAGACCGTCACAAGAACTTATCGAAGCGTATCGAAGTTTACCATCCGCAAATATTGGCGATTGTTGTTATAAGATGAACTGTATGTTTGATGGCATTCATTCCTTCAATGATATTCCACTTTGTGGACCTGCCTTTACCGTTAAGGTTCCTGCAGGAGATAATCTTGTAGCACAACTTGCTTTGGACTATGCAAAACCTGGAGATATTATCGTAATTGATGGTGCTGGCTTTACCAATCGTGCTCTTGTTGGAGGTATGAAGGTAACCTATGCAAAGGAAAAACAACTTGGTGGTTTCGTGGTAAATGGTGCAATAAGAGATGTTGATGATATCAAGAATAGTCCAATTCCTGTTTATGGTATTACTCAAACACCGTTAGGCCCGTATCGCAGTGGTCCAGGTGAAATGAATGTACCTGTATGTTGCGGAGGTCAAGTTGTAATGCCTGGAGATATCATCGTAGGTGATCATGATGGAATTGTAGTGATACCTCAAAAGGATGCAGATGAGCTATTACAAGCTGTTAGGAAGAACTTAGACCACGAACAAACAGAGATGAAAAAGATGAAGAGTGGACAATACACCTTGCAAGATCACCAGAAAGAATTCCTTGAGAAATTCTTAAAAAATGGTGGTGTATTTAAATAGATATACATGATAGGGGAATGTCTGATAAAAGATGTTCTCCAGTTTTGTGTACAGTAATACAATATAGGAATATGATTTTATATATTTTAGTAGAAAACATTGACGTAAAAGGACTTTACATGTAGTATATCTATGTTATCAGCCCTCTTGTCGAGGTCTGTAACCGCTCAGGAAAGGGTTAAGTACGAAAGTCCCCTTGATGGCGCGTCTTATGATAAATGTCAGGAGGTGTTCAAATTGTACGCAATTATCGAAACAGGCGGAAAGCAACTTAAGGTTGAAGTAGGTCAGTCTATCTTCGTTGAAAAGTTAGATGTTGAACCAGAAAGCACAGTCGTTATCGACAAGGTAGTTCTTGTTAGTGACGCAGCAACAAAGATTGGTACTCCATATGTAGAGGGTGCTAAGGTTACTTGCAAGGTTGTAAAGCAAGGCAAGGAAAAGAAGATCCATATCTTCAAGTATAAGGCTAAGAAGGGCTCTACTCGTCGTAAGCAGGGTCACCGTCAACCATATACAAAGTTGACAGTTGAAGCTATTGAGGCTTAAGTCTCATGATTGATATCCGTTATACGCAGCATGGTAATCACATTACTTCATTAGAAATTAGCGGTCACGCTGGTTTTGCTGAGAGTGGTAAAGATTTAGTATGTGCAGCAGTTAGCGGTATTACATTCGGTTTGTTGAATGCATTAGATGAGTTAACCGATGTTAAGAATATGACAGTTGGTGATAATCTAATTCAAGTTAAAGTTGATAATCCTACAGCAGAAAGTGATTTATTACTATCTGCAGGTATTATTCAATTAAAGACAGTTCAACAACAGAATCAACGTTTTATTAAAATTAAAAAAATGGAGGTGTAAATACTATGAAGTTCACACTGGATATTCAGTTCTTTGCAAGTAAGAAGGGTGTATCTTCCACAAAGAACGGCCGTGATTCTGCCGGCAGAAGATTAGGTGCTAAGAAGGCTGATGGTCAGTATACAAACGCTGGCTCTATCATCTATCGTCAGAGAGGCACAAAGATCTACCCAGGCAAGAATGTTATGCGCGGTGGAGATGATACATTGTTTGCAACAGCTGCAGGTATCGTTAAGTATGAGCGTCTTGGCAAGGATAAGAAGCAGGTTTCTGTTTATCCTCAAGAAGCTTAATTTAAACAGTAATGGAATGCTCCTGACAGGTTCAGGAGCTTTTTTAAAGGAAAGGAGATTCCTTGATGATTGACTTGGTAAAACTACATGTAAAAGCAGGTGACGGTGGCAGAGGTTGTGTTGCTTGGCGCCATGAGAAGTTCTACGCAAATGGTGGACCTTTTGGTGGTGATGGAGGTAAAGGTGGCGATATTTGGTTCGCTGTTGATACCAACGAAACAACATTAATGAAGCTAAAGTTTACCCGTAAGATTAAGGCTGGCAATGGTATGCCAGGATTAATCAAAAAGATGCATGGTAAATCAGGAGATGACATCATTGTGCCAGTTCCACTTGGAACGATGATTCGTAATGCGGCCAATGGTGATCTTTTGGCTGACCTTACAAAACCAGGACAAAAAGTATTGATTGCGCGTGGTGGTAAGGGTGGTCTAGGTAATATGCATTTTGCAACTTCAAGAAATGATGCTCCTGAATATGCACAACCAGGTGAAGTTGGTGAAAGTTTAGATGTTCAAGTAGAATTACGTCTTTTGGCGGATGCTGGTCTTATTGGTTTCCCATCCGTTGGTAAGTCAACATTCTTATCTGTTGTAACTAGAGCAAACCCACAGATTGCTGCATATCCTTTTACAACATTAGAACCAAATATTGGTGTTGTGCAGATGCCAAACGGTCGTAGTTTTGTGCTAGCGGATATGCCAGGTTTAATTGAAGGTGCCGGTGAAGGTAAGGGTTTAGGACATGAGTTCTTACGCCATATCAAGCGCTGTCGTGTATTGATTCACGTCATTGATATGTCTGGTGCGGAGCGTAATCCTGTTGAAGATTATGAAATCATCAATAAGGAGTTAGCTACCTACGATTTAGCACTTGAAAAACGTCCTCAGATTGTGGTCGCTAATAAGATGGATGATGAATATGCGCATATGTATTTGGAAGAGTTCAAGAAGAAATACCCAGATATTAAAGTCTATGAAACAAGTACGTTAGAACATAAAGGTTTGGATGAAGTTCTCTATGCAGCACTTGCGGAAATTGATAAAGCTCGTGAGGTTGAAATGGAAACTCCTGAAAGTACAGAAGAGACTGTTGTATATCGTTATGAACCTAAGAAACCAGACTTTAAGATTGTGAAGCTTGGTCCAGGTAGATTTAAGGTTGATTCTGAAAAGATCGATCGTCTATTTGATTCAGTTGACTTCGATAAGGAAGAAGAAACATATCAGTTTGCGATGACACTTCAGAAGATGGGTGTTGACAAGGCACTTTATGAAGCTGGTGCACGTAATGGTGATCAAGTTATCGTTAATACCTTTATCATGGATTATAAAGAGTGAGTAATATGATAGCATTTGTAAAAGGAAAAGTGGCATCGTATGGTGCGGATTGGGTTGTAGTTGATTGTCATGATATTGGCTATCAGATGGCATATCCACATCCAGAAAACTTACATCTAAATGATGAAGTATTCATCTATACATATCTTCATATTACAGAAAATGATATGAGTTTATTTGGTTTTGAAAGCCAAGATGAAAAAGCATTATTCTTAAAGCTCATCTCTGTTAAGGGGCTAGGACCTAAGACGGCAATGGGTATGCTAAGTAAGTGTGGTTATCAGTCTATTGTTTCTGCGATTGAATCAGGTGATGTAACTCTATTAAAGAAGATGCCTGGTATTGGTGCAAAGTCCGCAAGTCAGATTGTATTAGATTTAAAGGGCAAGTTAGTTGCTGTACCTACATCATCACCAAAACAGGATACAATATCTTATCCTGCGGAGATTCGCGAAGCACTAGAAGGTTTAAAGAATTTAGGCTATAAACAGGGAGAACTATCTGCAGTCGCAAATATGATGAGTGAAAACCCTGGATTAACAACTGAGAAGTATTTGAAACTCGGATTACAATTTTTAGTTAAACAAAAGTAAGGGAGGCATATGGAAGAGAGTGATCGTTTGTTATCTGCAAATGCAGAAATGGGTGATGATGAAGAAAGTCTTCGTCCGCAAACACTTGATGAATATATAGGCCAAGATACGTTAAAAGAAAATTTACGTATCTATATTCAAGCGGCTTTGCAGAGAAATGAATCTTTGGATCATGTTCTTTTGTATGGGCCTCCAGGATTAGGTAAGACTACACTTTCGTTTATTCTAGCCAATGAGATGCACTCTAAGGTGAGAGTGGCTTCTGGTCCATCTATTACAAAAGCTGGTGATTTAGCAGCAATATTGTCAGTATTAGAGCCAGGTGATGTATTGTTTATCGATGAGATTCATCGTTTACCAAAGCAAGTAGAAGAAGTTTTATATCCTGCGATGGAAGATTTTGAGTTAGATATTATGGTTGGTGGTGAAAATGGAGCAGGCGGAAGAAGTGTTCGCTTAGATCTACCTCCATTTACGCTTGTTGGTGCGACGACTCGTGCTGGTGATTTATCAGCACCACTAAGAGACCGCTTTGGTATCGTAGCTAAGCTTGAGTACTATAATCAAGAACAGTTATGTTCGATTGTTAGTCGTACAGCACGTGTATTGAATGCACCAATTCATACTGCTGCAGTGGATGAAATTGCACGTCGTTCTCGTGGCACACCACGTATTGCTAATCGTTTATTACGTCGTATCCGTGACTTTGCACAAGTACTTAACGATGGTCATATATCAAGGGATATTGCACAGACTGCACTAGACCGTTTAAAGGTGGATTCCCTTGGTTTAG
>JABZMB010000050.1 GCA_015256455.1 Solobacterium sp.
ATCGTTAACAACACTTCTGACATGATTTCGCATCCTTTCCAAGTCTTTTTTGTGCAACTAAACCATACTTACCAAATACCATGGATAACACTGTTACGATACCCATACAGATGATTACCATCGGACCTGTCGCAACACCACTATATGCAGTAGATAAAAAAGTACCTATAAAGGCAGATATACCAGCCATACTACCTGCGATGAATAATACTTGTTTCAGATTTCTAGAGTGTTGATTTGCACAAATACACGGCATCGTTAAAAATGACGAAATTAGAACTGCACCAATCGATTTTAATCCAACAACAATAAACATCACCATCAGCAGTAATAACACTGCATTTACAATCGGCATTGAAATACCGATTGCACTTGCAAATTGTGGATCAAAAATACTAGCCACTAACTCTTTATAAAATAAAACCAATAATATTGTTGCGATGATTGCACATATCACAATCATGATAATATCTTCTTTTACGATAAATGCTGCAGAGCCAAAGATATAGTTCTTTAAACCTGCTTGTGATGCACGCATGTACAAAGGGTTTCCTTGTAAATAACTCTTTAATACCATACCTAATCCAAAGAATCCAGTTAAAACAATTGCTAATGCCGCATCAAAATCAATCACACTATGCTTTCGTATCAATTGGATTGTTAGATATGCAAGAATACCAAATACCGCAGCTCCTAATGTCAATATGACGGAACTACGGATACTAAATAACATAAACGCAACCACAACTCCAGGATAGGACGCATGCCCTACAGCATCTGCCATCAAACTCTGTCCTTTATATACACTAAAACAACCTACAATCGCACTTGGAATCGCAAGTAAAACGGTACCTATCGCAACAACTAAGAAATCATAAGAGAACAGTATCTGTATTAGATTTTCCATCATGATACGTCTTTCTAATGTTTTCTTCTGTTAGTACATCTTCTGTTTTACCACTTGCCACAACATATTTGTTTATAAATACAACATGATCAAAATATTTTTTCAATGTATGTAAGTCATGGTGTACACAAACAATCGTCTTACCTGCCTTTTGTAATTCCTTTATTTTATCCATGATGATTTGTTCACTAGTTTGATCTACACCTGCTAGTGGTTCATCCATAATAATCAAATCCGCATCATGACATAATGCTCTTGCGATAAAAACACGTTGTTTTTGTCCTCCAGATAGTTGTGATATCTGTCGGTTTTCAAACTCTTCCATTCCCATCTCGCAAAGTGCTTGATGTGCTAATTCTTTATCCTTTTTACGTGGCCACTTTAGCCATCCTAGGCTTGCATATCGGCCCATTAGGACAACATCCTTTACACGGATAGGGAAATTCCAATTGACTGCAGAAACCTGCGGAATGTACGCTATTTCCTTTCGTACATCCGCAAGATCTTTGTCATGAATTTTAATTACTCCAGATATAGATTTTACAAATCCCAAAATACACTTTAGCAACGTTGACTTCCCTGCACCATTTGGGCCAACGATTGCTGTGATTGAGTTTTTCTCAATATCAACATCAACGTCCCAGAGTACTGGACTTTCTCCATACGATACCGTCAAATCTTCGACGTGAATATAACTCATAAATACCTCCTTTATTTGAGGTTTGATACGATTAAATCAATATTATGTCGATACATATCAATATATGTATCACCTGCTTGTCCCTTAGGTGCTAGAGAGTCACTAAATAGTTCCTTTCCTTCACCAGCAACAACTGTCACATCAAACCCCTTCGCTTTACATGATTCCTTCAACTTTTCCATACGTGCAGGGTCTGTTGTTGTTTCCGCAAAGATAGCCTTTATCTGATGTTCAACAATATACGCTGCTGTTTCAGCCATATCACTATTTGATAATTCCGCATCTGTACTTACACCTTGTGGTGCTTTTACCGTAATATCATAGCGACGTGAGAAATAGTTAAACGCATCATGCGGTGTAATCAAGATTCTTCTATCTGCTGGAATCATATTGAGCTGTTCACGGTTATATGCATCTAGCTCATCTAACTTCTTTAGATATGCTTGCAAGTTTTCTTCAATTTCATCTTTTAAATCAGGTAGTTTCTCTTGTAGAGCTTTTGCGGCTTCTTTTGTTGCTTGCTTGTATAAATCAATATCAAACCAGAAGTGTGGATCAATCACTGTTTCACCATCTTCTTCCATACGACCTATCTTTGATTCATCAAAGTTCTGGGATACAGATACTGCATTGATCGCTTCTAATAATTCAATCATCTTACCTTCGAAGTGTAGACCATGATATAACACTAAATCCGCATTCTGTAATTTGGTATTATCTTCTGGTTTTGCCTCATAAGTATGAGGATCTTCACCAGCAGGGATAATGAGCTGTGTATCTACCTTATCACCTGCTAAAACATTTACCATATCCTCTAAAAATGAGGTTGTTACAACCACATTTAACTTCTTTGATTTTTCAGTTGGACCAGAAGTCATATTTCCAGCATTTCCTGCGCACGCAGTCATCATAGCAACAGCTATAATCATAAATAGTTTTCTAAACATAATTCCTCCATAAGTTAGTTTATACTAACTAACTATATCAAAAGAATATACTGTTTATTGGTTAGTGTCAACTAACTTGTTCATTATAATTTGGAAATTAAGAAAAGATGGATGTTCATTCACCCATCTTTCATTGCTTATTTACCAAATCTTTCCTTAAGACGTGCTAACGCATCATCCATGGATACTTCTTTCTTCACTGGCTTATTGTTCTTAGGTCTTTGGTTATTATGCTTGCCTGCTGCTTTGCGATGACGATATGCCGCATCACGTTGTTCTAACTGATCAAGTGGCAGTAAGGATAGCTGTACACGATTTCTAGCTTCATCGATTTGATATACCCAAACCTTAACAATATCGTTGACTGCCACACACTCAGATGGATGAGAGATTCTCTTCATTGACATGTGAGATAAGTGAACTAAGCCATCTTCATGTAGACCGATATCTACGAAAGCACCAAAGTCTACAACGTTTCGAACTGTACCAGATAATTGGTCACCTACATGTAAGTCAGAGATGTTTAGTACATCACTCTTAAGTAATGCACCATCAAACTGTTCACGATAGTCACGTAGTGGTTGACGAATCGCTTCCTCAATATCCATTAATGTATATTCATCAATACCTAGCTCTGCTGTCTTTTCCTTAGGGAAAGAAATATCTGCTTCACCAAGCTTTGTAATACCACATGCCTGCATGAGTTTACGAGCAGCTTCATAACTTTCTGGGTGGATAGAAGTCTGATCTAATGGTTCATCACCATCTGTGATGCGCAAGAAACCTGCACACTGTGTAAATGCCTTTGGACCTAACTTCTTAACCTTCAGCAATTGCTTACGATTCGTAAAGCGTCCATTTTCGTTACGGTAGTTTACGATTTCTTGTGCTGTACCACTATTTAAACCAGAGATATGTGTTAGTAACTCTAAGGAAGCTGTATTTAAATCTGCACCTGTACGGTTTACAGACTTCATAACAACTTCATCTAGTCTTTCTGTTAATGCCTTCTGTGGAAGGTCATGTTGATATTGACCTACACCGATTGATTGTGGATCAATCTTAATTAACTCTGCAAGTGGGTCAAGTAAACGTCTTCCAATCGATACTGCAGAACGTTCTTCAACTTCAATATCTGGGAATTCCTTACGTGCGGCCTCTTGTGCTGACCATACAGAAGCACCCGCCTCAGATACGATTGCGTAGGAAACATCTAACTTATGCTCATGGATCAGTTCTGCCACTAATTTCTCACTTTCACGAGATGCAGTACCATTACCGATTGCGATAATCTGCACATGATACTTTTGAATGAGTGCTAGTAACTTTTTCTTAGAAGTTTCAATATCTTCACCCTTCTTTGAGAATGGGAAAATCTTACTTACTGTTAACATCTTACCAGTTTCATCAATAACTGCTAACTTACAACCATTGAAGAAACCAGGGTCAAAGCCTAAGACGATTCTACCCTTTAATGGCGCCTGTAAGAGTAACTTCTCTAAGTTCATTGAGAAGATTTCAATAGACTTATTCTGCGCTCTTTCACTTAATTCAGAGCGAATTTCGCGTTCGATAGATGGGAATAATAAACGATCACAACCATCTACAACTGCTTCATATAAAACATCTTCAACAATTGTGTTTTGACCCTTGAGTAGTGTCTTTAATGCATTCTTCTTTAATTGTTCATCATCAAAGACAAAGGAAACTGTAATAACCTTCTCCTTTTCTGCACGGTCAATTGCCATGATACGGTGGTCAGCGATTTGAGAAATCTTTTCACTGCGGTCGTAGTACATCTCATAGACTTTATTTTCATCCACAGCATCCTTCTTTAACTTTGTCTGAAGAACACCTGCCTGCATGATTATATCCTTAAATGCCCAACGCTGCTTTGCATTATCACTGACAACTTCAGCGATAATATCCTTCGCACCTTGAATCGCATCCTCTACAGTAGGCACTGTCTCTGATAAGTATTTTTCTGCCTCTGCTTCTAAGGAACCTTCTGTAGGTAAAGCAAGCATCCAGTCCGCAAGTGGTTGTAAACCATTCTTGATGGCTGTTGTAGCACGAGTCTTCTTCTTTTGAGCATATGGACGGTAGATATCTTCTACCTGAGATAACTTCGTACATTCGATAACAGATTGTTTAATTTCCTCTGTTAACTTACCCTGTTCTTCGATTAATTTTAGAACATTCTCTTTTCTCTCAGCTAATTTTTGTTGATATTCGTATTGTTTCTGGATATAGAAAATCTGTTCTTCATCTAAACCCTTTGTGGCTTCCTTACGGTAGCGGGCAATAAATGGAACTGTATTTCCTTCCGCTAATAAAGATAGTGTATTTTCGACCTGACTGAGTTGAACCTTCAACTCTGACGCAATCGCCTGAATGATATTTTCGTTCATGATGTGACTCCCTTCATCCTTACTATTTTATCACTGATTCACTTTATTTTAAAACTCTAGTAGATAATCCCATATCGTTCTAATACTTTTTAGATAAAAGTTATAAAATGTCTTGATAATATATTGACTTGTGGTCAAACTACGAGTACGATTATGTTATGGATAAAACGATTATCCGTCACCCATAAGGAGGGGATATTAAAATGGAACTCATTATTATTCCGGCTATTTTCTTTATTTTAGCAATCGCATTTGCAGTATCATGTGCAAACATTGTTCCTCAGGAAAACGCATATGTTATCGAACGTTTCGGTAGATATCGTACAACTTGGGATGCAGGTCTTCACTTCAAAGTCCCATTTGTAGATCATGTTCGTCGTAGAGTTCTTCTAAAGGAACAGGTAGCTGACTTCGCACCACAGCCTGTTATTACAAAGGATAACGTAACAATGCAGATTGACTCCGTTGTGTACTTCAAGGTTATGAACCCACATGATTATGCATACGGTGTAGAAAATCCAATCATGGCGATGGAAAATCTAACTGCTACTACATTACGTAATATCATTGGTGATATGGAGTTAGACCAAACATTAACATCTCGTGAAGCAATCAACTCTCAAATGTTACAGACAATCGACTTAGCAACAGACCCATGGGGAATCAAGGTTACTCGTGTTGAGTTAAAGAACATTCAACCACCAACAGCGATTCGTGAATCCATGGAAAAGCAGATGAAGGCTGAACGTGAAAAGCGTGCTGCAATCTTAACTGCTGAAGGTCAAAAACAAGCAATGATTCTTGAAGCAGAAGGTAGGAAAGAATCATCTGTGTTAAATGCTGAAGCTGAAAAGCAAGCTACAATCTTAGCTGCTGAAGCTGCTTGTGAAAAAGAAATTAAAGAAGCTGAAGGTCGTGCTGAAGCAATCCGCGCTATCCAAGAAGCTACTGCTGATGGTATCCGTGCTATCAAAGAAGCAGGTGCTGATGAAACAGTCATTCGATTAAAGAGCTTAGAAGCTTTCGCTGCTGCTGCAGATGGTAAAGCAACTAAGATTATCATCCCTTCAGAAATTCAAAGTCTTGCTGGTCTTGCAAAAGGAATTACAGAAAGTATTAAAGAGTAACTATTATGTCAGATAGTTTTTTCCCTTTAATTCTTCTGACGGTTGTCACATCTGCTCTCTTAATTGGGCTTTCCAATAAGTTACAACAGGTAAATAACCAACAGAGAAAAACTTTCAACAATGACTATATTCCACCAAAGTCACCACTAGATATACCAGTACGTACAGTACCACGCCATATCCCAAGTATCATGGAGCCAAATCACACGGATGATATCAATGGTAAAAACGTTATTCATCGTGAGGCACCAGAAAAAGGATATGTTGTTTTGAATGGTGTAAAGCGTAGAATTCACGAGTGCAAAGATTTATAAAATATGAAAGCTAGTATGCATGCATACTAGCTTTCTTTTATTGTAAAGATGGAATATATTTCTGAAGTGCCTTTGCAATACCATCATGATTATTATCATCAGTAATGTAATCTGCAACTGCTTTCACTTCTTCTTGTGCATTTGCCATCGCAACACCTACTCCAGCAAACTGTAACATTGTAATATCATTACCCGCATCACCAAATGCTATACAATCTTTTGCCTCAATGCCAAGTTTATCTAATGCACTCTTCAACGCTGCGCCCTTATCAATTCCTTGTGAAGTCATCTCATAGAAGAAGTTTGCACTAAACATCATAGATAGTTTGCCTTCAAACGGAGCTGAGATTGCCTTGCAATTCTCACGTAAATACTCCGGTTGTCCAACCACTAAAATCTTATTGAGCGGGAAGTCTACATAACTTGCAAGATCACTTACCTCTTTGAGTAAATAATTGTTCATACGTGCTTCATACTGAAATCCATTAAATGTACGACCCTTATCCGTAATCATGCAGTTATATACATCCTCAACCACCATATACTCATTTTCTACAATAATTGGATGCACATCAAATTGTTTCAAATGTTGCAGTGTCTTCGTAACTAACTCCTGCTCCATCGTTGTATTCACTAATACTTCTCCTGTTTGGCAATCGATTACCTTTGCACCATTGAAACAAAGGAATAAACCATGATGCTTATCCATCTCTAACATCTTGCCATACTTTTCAATTCCCTTTGCAGGACGACCACTCGCAATCACCAAACGGATACCCTGTTCTTGCGCCTTCATTAAAATTCTTTTTGTTTCAGGCGTGATTTCCTTTTGATCATTTGTTAGTGTACCATCAATATCTAATAAAATAGCCTTCATCATTACCTCACTTAGCGTATTTCAGGAAATCCTTTTGTTACAAAATAAATCCAAACAAGCATCATAATTGGAACACCAATCTGGAATATTAAATGCTTTGTTTTATGATGGAAGATACGCATTCCTAAATATGCACCATAGGCACCACCAATTGCGGCTGCTCCTAGTAGTGTCTTTTCAGGAATTCTCCACATGTTGTTCATTGCACGATATTTATCTAAGCCATATAGACCAAATGTTATGACATTAATGACTGCTAAATATGCTAAAACTGCTACTGACATCTTAATTACCTCACTTTTTGCATGGATATCATATAGTATCCTTCCATAAAATTGAAGTAAATTTTTTATTAACTTAGCTACATAGTGCTATGATTAACAAAAGAATAGATTGGAGATTATAAATATGCCATGTACAACATTACTTGTAGGTAAAAAAGCTAGTTATGATGGTTCAACTTTAGTTGCACGTAACGAAGATTCAGGAGCTGGTGAATTTACTCCCAAAAAATTTATCGTTGTTCATCCTAGTGAACAACCCGAAGTGTATAAATCCGTTTTATCTCATGTAGAAATTCCTCTACCAAAGAATCCTATGCGCTACACTTGCATGCCAGATGCCCTTAATGATAAAGGTATTTGGGGTGCTGCAGGTGTCAATGAATTAAATGTATCTATGACAGCCACAGAGACGATTACTTCAAATGAACGCGTTCTTGCGGCAGACCCATTAGTAGAATACATCCCTGCTCAAGGCAAAAAAGGTGATGAAGTTTATGTCCCAGAAGTCGTTGGTGGTATTGGGGAAGAAGATATTGTTACACTTGTACTTCCTTATATCAAGAGTGCTCGTGAAGGTGTTCTTCGTCTTGGAGAAATCTTAGAGAAATATGGTACATACGAAATGAATGGTATTGCCTTCCAGGATGTTGATGAAATTTGGTGGCTAGAAACAATCGGTGGACATCATTGGATTGCAAAGCGTGTCAAAGATGATGAATACGTTGTAATGCCTAACCAACAAGGTATTGATAACTTTGATTTAAAGGATGCTTTTGGCAAGCAAAAAGAACACCTATGTTCTAGTGACTTAGTAGAATTTATTGAGAAGAATCATCTAAACCTCAACCAAGATAGTAAGAAGTTTAATCCACGTTACGTCTTCGGTTCTCATTCAGATGCAGACCACGTATACAATACACCACGTGCTTGGATTATTGGACGCTACTTCAATCCAACATCCTATCGCTGGGATGGTCCTAAGGCAGATTATCGTCCTGATTCCGATAATATTCCATGGAGCTTTGTGCCAGAACACAAGATTACAGTTGAAGATATTAAGTACGTATTATCTCATCACTACCAAGGCACACCATATGATCCATATGGAAAGCATGGTGATTCCTCACTACGTGGTTCCTTTAGACCAATCGGTATTAACCGCAATAACTTCCTAGCATGCGTGCAGATTCGTCCATATGCTCCAGAAGAAATTCGTTCTATTGAATGGATTGCCTATGGCTCTAATACATTTAATGCGTTTGTTCCATTCTATGTAAATATTGATGAAACACCTGTCTATACAGCAAATACAGACAAAACTGTTACAACAGATAACTTCTATTGGGCTAACCGTATTATCGGCGCTCTAGCGGATGCACATTACAGTGCTACAAGTTCTGCTATTGAGCGTTATCAAAATGCTGTACAAACAAAGGGTCATCAAAT
>JABZMB010000121.1 GCA_015256455.1 Solobacterium sp.
ACAATCTGGTTCTTCCAAAGTGGAATTGTATTCGCAAGAGTACTCTGAATCTTCTCTGTCATAAGAGTATCGTTGTTTTGTACTAAACGAATCTGTGGAGCCATCTGGATGGAAACCTGTCTTGTTAATTCCAAGTCATAGAGTTTCTTTTCGAAACGAACACAAGCCTGTTCTAGGTCATTTGCCTTCTGTGCATCTTCAGGTAAACCTGTTTGCTTAGCCTTTGCGATTAATGCAGGTAATTCATTTGCACGAACATCCTTTAACTTCTTACGACCAGCCATGATATACATGGTTAGTTCCTTGATGTTTACTTGGTTACGTTCGTAGAGTTCATCTAATAATGCGATGTCCTTTAATAATTGAATCTGATGATCCTCTAAGACACCTGCAATCTTTTCAACGTTAGCTTCTGCCTTGTCATAACGAGCTCTGAACTCATCAATCTTTGACTTACCTTTATCAAATAAGCTTGCAAAGAATCCCTTCTTTTCATCAGAATCTGATGTATTCTTTAAATTTACTACAAGATCTGTAAGGATATTTCCGATTTCACCTAAGTCCTTTGTACGTACATTCTTTAAAGCAGAGTTTGAGAAGTCAGTTACTTTCTTCTGTGCTGCAGAACCATACTGAAGAACTGTATTGGAATCCATAATATCAATCTTCTCTGAGAATGAATCAATTGTCTTTTTTTCAGCTTCAGTAAATTCAGTTGCCTCAATTGGGTCAATCGCCTTTAATTTTTCATCTTCTTCAGCTTTCTTAGCTTCTAATTCAGTTAATTGCTTTTGATTTTCTTCTTGAGTTTCATCAGGCGTTAGCGTAAGAGTGATTTCTGGCTCTGTTTGTGTCTGTGCTTCTGCCTGTGTTTGTGTTTGGTTTGTATTATTCTCGCTCATGTCATTCCCCTTCTGTCGTATAGATTTAGTATACCACGTTGTATTTTAATTTATATTCATTTTTTTCTCACGCTGTCTGCGAATCAAATATGTTATTAACTTGATAATTCCTAGCAGTACTGCGATTGCGATAACGATTGCTAGATAGACGCGATAGCCAAAAGCCGATGTATTTTGGAAGAAGCGAATAAAGCTGAAATGCTTATCCTTAATCTTCTGTGCTCTTGCGGTCTGGTATTGTGCTTTCATCTCAGATACTCCATTAACTTTATCCATATCTAAGATATAGCGTGTAACTGCCTGCCATTCTTTTAGTTCAGTTCCATCCGCATTGTATAGAATCATGTCACTGAAATCTGTAATCTCGTGACCAGAAGCATCGTATGTATGAATGTCTAATTGATTGAATGTTTTCTTACCTACCGATGGCAACATATTTGCAATATACAAATTCGTCACCACTGGATATAACTTATCTTTTTCTACTGGAATATAGAAACCTGCATTCGTGCGAGTTTCCACGTCGATTACATGGTTTAGGATAAAACGATAATCGGAGTAATGATACTGCATGCCACTAAAGAATAGCTGCCCATCTACCATCATATCCTTACCTACACTTCGGTCTAATTCCGCAACCTTGATTAAATCAGATCCCTTCATGTATACCCGAATTAGTGGGTACCCAAGTAATCCATCATTTCCTTTACCGAGGTTTACCGCACTATATACTTCCCCAACTGTGATATCACCCTTCACAAGTCCAGAGCGAATAATTCCCTTTGCGGTCAATCCTATCGTAAATGAAGTATCTTTGGTTGTTAACTTGCTTGCATATACATAGGCATCCGTAATGAGGTCTGCCATAGAGTT
>JABZMB010000122.1 GCA_015256455.1 Solobacterium sp.
TCATTTATCTCACCAAATATGAATTTATTCATTTAATAATCGTTCTAGCTCAGCTGTATCAGCCATGATTTGTTCATTTAAAGCTTTAATATTAGCTAATATTTCGCTAGTTGGAGGATATTCGACCGGGATATATTCAATCTCTTTATATTTATTAATAGATAAATCATATCCATTATCCACGATTTCTTGTTTAGGTACTAAGAAGCTTTGTTCAGTACGCTTCCGTTCACTTTCATTATCAATATGTTCAAAACGCTCAATAATATCAGCAATATCATTGTCTTCAATAGGTTGTCGTTTATCATCTAAACTAAAACCATCTGCTTTCATATCATAAAACCAAACATTATCGGTTCCACCAGCTTGAGTTTTCGTAAAAATCATAATCGCTGTAGACACGCCTGCATAAGGTTTAAAAACCCCTGAAGGCATAGATATAATTGCACGCAAATGATGATTCTCAATAATTTCTTTTCGTAAAGCTACATGTGCTTTAGATGAACCAAATAGAACCCCATCTGGGACAATACAAGCACAAGTACCACCTTTTTTTAAAATCCTTAAAAATAGTGCCAAAAATAAAAGTTCTGTTTTTTTGGTATTATTGGTAATACTACGCAATTCATCATTAATAGTTTCCTTATCTAAACTACCTTTAAATGGCGGATTAGCTAAACAAATAGTATATGCATCATGTATAGTATTTTGTTTCGATAAGCTATCTTTATAATCAACCTGAGGATATTTGATGGAATGTAACATTAAGTTCATTGCAGAAATACGAAGCATTGTTGTATCTGTATCAAATCCACTAAACATGTTACTTTCATAGTGTCTCCAATCATTTTTATCCATTTTTTCACTATGATTATCTCGAACATATTCTGCAGCAGACACTAGAAATCCTGCTGTGCCACATGCAGGATCACAAATTATATCTTGTGGTGTAGGCTTTAATAGTTTGACCATCATTTCTCGTATATGTTTTGGTGTTCTAAATTGTCCATTCGTTCCAGCCGTAGATAATTTTGAAAGCATATATTCATACAAGTCACCTTGCATATCTAAATTAGCAATGTCATGAGTATATAAATCATCTAATCCAGTAATAATTTTTTCAAGCACTTGTGCAGTCGGAACTATAAACGTAGCAGTAGACATATGCTTAGCAAAGAAATCAAAACCATCTTTTGTTTCATCAGTATCAGGAATTGGTATTAGCTTGCCATGTTCATCAAAATCTGGCAATTTCCCATGCTTCATAGCCTTAATAGCAGGAAATACAAAATTAGAAACAATATTATAAATTTCATCAGCATTTCTAAATTTAAAATTACTCCAACGCATAGCTTGGCCAATATCTGACTCTGGAAAAATTAATTCCACATCCGCACCAAATAAGGTCTTACTACGAATATTATTAATTTCTTGATCATCCAATGCACGTATGAACATCAAATATGTGATTTGCTCGATTACAGATAAAGGATTTGTTAGACCTGCAGCCCAGACATTCTCCCATATCTTGTCTACTTTATTCTTAATTTCACCTGTTATCATATGTATACCCCTATAAAATAGATTACATGTTTCCTTCATAATAACATAATTTTTATCCTAATAATATCCATTAAAATAACTAGCTATAAACTTATTAATACACGCCTAATCAGTCAGTCATTTATAATACACCATAATATATAATATTATACAAATCATAACCACCCGTAGAACGGGTGGTTTGCTCTGACCCTATAAGGGTCTTTC
>JABZMB010000009.1 GCA_015256455.1 Solobacterium sp.
CTAGATAAACAGTTTGTCTATCATAGTTTGGTGTAATCTTTAATGCATGTACTCCGTGTAAAGGAATATCTTCTAGCCATACCGTCTGCCAAATACCCGACATTGGTTTATACCACATACCACCATGTTGAATTTTCTGTTTTCCATATGCATACTCACCGGTATCACTTGGGTCAGTACACTTCACGAGTAGTGCATTTTGATACTTGATATAACTAGATACATCTAAACTAAACGGCTCATATCCACCAATGTGTCTGCCAACTTCGATACCATTTAGGTAGACAATACATTGTTGATCAACTGCCTCAAAATTTAAATAAGTATGATATTCTCCTGGTTTATAAGAGAATTGTTTTTTATACCACAATACTTTCCCAGGCAATAAAATCTCATCACTACCAGAAAGTTGTGAACCCAAAGGAAAAGGAACATTAATTGGCTTCCAGAGATTATCCTGCGGAACCTGATTCGTATCTGTAATCTGATATTCCCAGCTGCCATTTAAGTTCGTATAGCTACCACGCTGCAACTGCATACGAGGATATTCCTGCAAAGGGCTCTTTAAATTCACATTCTTGCCCCAACGACTCATCACTTTCATGCCAACCTTCCTTTCTAGTTATTGTTTCTTTGTTCGATAGCCAATTACCGCTGTCATTACAGCTGCTAGTCCATGAACCTTTAGAATATATACCAAGATAATCTGGAACATCTTCATTGGCTCTGTATATTGTGCAACACTATTGGCAACTGTCCATCCATAGATTAATGACAGTACAAATGAAACACCAATCATCCCTAAAGATATCGCTGTTGTTGGAATTTCGTAGTTTCGTAAAATAGACCAAAGTTGTGGTAATGTCACTAACAAAATCAAACCTATCATTCCATTTACAGATACTATTTTAAAGTTACATAGAATCATCACAAATGAGGTAACTACCATCATCAAGATTCCAGACACAAGTGTAATTAATACTTTTAAAATAAGACTTTTACGTAGTTCTTCCATATTTTCTCCTGCCACTCATTATAGCATAGTCACCACCATACCTCACTTTTCATCAATAAATAGAAAAAAGAATATCCTTGGTTTTCCCAAAGATATTCTTAGAGTTTTAGGATAATTGAATTAGTTAAGTTTAGAAGCAGCAGCGATAGCTGTTACAGTAACCTTCTGTAGAGAATCAACACCCATTGTGCATCCTGTCATAAGGTCCTTATCAGCTGTTACAGTCTTACCACCTTCGTTCGTAGTAACTTTCATACCACTGATTTCGTTGCTAGTCTTACCAACTGTCCACTCATCGAAAGCCTGATTCTGTTCAAACCATTCCTTACCGATAGCAGAAGCCTTCTTCATGCCGTATTCATCCTTCTTTTCACCCTTTGTAGGTACAGCCATTGCCTCACCATCTAAAGCTCCAGCTGTTGTAAACTTCACAGCATTTTGTGCTTCATCAGTCTGTGTAAATACAACCTTACCATCCTTATCTAAAGCAACTACACCATATGTAGAACTAGCCTTCGCTTCACCACTCTTTTCAGCAGTAGCGTCCTTACCAGAAACTTCAGTTAAGATTGCAGAACCTACAGAAGCTACATCCTTCACTTCAACAGCGTTCTTAACAGCCTTATCTAAAGCCTGTTGGAAACCAGTAACACCGATTGTGCATCCTGTCATAAGATCCTTATCAGCAGGAACTGTGTGCTTTTCATCCTTTTGTGTTGTAGGCATATTTAATACTTCTTCAACTGTCTTACCAACAGCCCACTTCTCTAAAGCCTCAACCTGCTCATACCATTCCTTCTTAATAGAAGACTTGTCCTTCATTCCATAGTTATCTCCTAAATCCTTCTTAGACATAGAAGTTGTTTTATCGGAAGTAACGTGACCAGTTGCATCATAAGTAACCTTGTCCTGTGCAACGTCAAAGTATACATACTTGATTACATTACCTTCTAATACAACTGATGCAAATGTTGTATCGAACTGTGCTGTTGTATCAGAACCTTCCTTTACTTTATTAGATACACTCGTAACAGAACCTGTACCAACCATTACAGTAGCAGGAGTTTCTTCCTTTGTAGAAGTTGTATTTATGGAAGACTTTTTGGATCCTCCAGCTGTGCAACCTGCAAGCATTGCAACAGCGCATAAAGTTGTTAGAACCTTTTTCATTTGTAAATTTCCCTCCGTCTAACTTAAGCTTGCTTATTGATAATAACTATCAATATTGAGTTAGTCAATACAAAAATGATAATTTTTTCACAAAAGTTTAAAATTGTATAGTAATCATATCTATGCTCGATAAAATACAAGAAAACCAGTAGATTCCTCTACCGGCATGCATGTGAAATACCATCATTTATCACAAGTGAAATTAGTTGTTTTAATCAATTTATAGTAACGATGCCGCAATCGGATAACCAACAAGTGTAGAGATTACTACAGCTATAAACATAATGATAAATCCGTATACCATCATCTGCTTTGTATTTGTCCAACCACTCGACACCGCTATCGCTACACAAGGCATCGCTGGAGGTGTCGCAAAAGCAAATGCCGACATCATTCCAATGTTTACAATAAGCGCTGCTACATTCACTGTTGTGATAGTTGCAGTTACCGCAAGAGCTGCGGCAGACACAACTGTAGCAGTTACCATATTGCTAGATAAATTTGTTTGAATTGCAGCCCAAAGGATAAAAATGAATACCATAATCATTATAGGTAAATGAGAAGTAATCGGTGATAATCCTCCAGAAATCCATGCAGTTACACCAATATCACTATTGGTAATCGCTGCACCAAGCGCAGTCGTACCAGCACACATAATTAGTGATGGCCAGGATACACCCTTACTCATTGCTTCACCTATATTTAACAAAGGCTTTCCATCATCTGTCAAAATAGATAATAAGACAATACCAACTAATGGTGGAAATGCTGTTCCAAGCTTATCTATATACTTTAATCCATCAAAGATAGGTCCTTCCTTAATGATATGCATGCATAAGTTTGGTAGCACCCACATACATACAACCAGGATAAATACCGCAAGCACAAGATTCTCTGCACGTGTTGGTTTCTGTTGATCTATGTTAATCTTCGTCTTCTCATAATTTGCAAACGATGAAGTATCTGGATTAATTGCATAGCGGAATACTAGTAATGTCACTAACGCTGTTAAAATACCAACAGGAATCGCTGCTAACATATAACTACCATAATGAATAACACTTCCATATAACTCAGTATATGCATTCATCGCGATTACTGGGAATACATGTGCAATTGGAGTCATCCCCGATGAAATACCACACATAATGACTGTTCCCATCATTAAGATAGACGCAAGCCTATCACCCTTCTTTAGTTCTAGTAAGACATAAATCTCTTCTAAGATTGGAAGATACACAAAGAATAATACCGTAGGTGAAATAAAACTACCAACTACAAGAATACTTGCAAAGTACAATGTGATAAACATCCATGGCCCCTTCATCGCTAGCTTAGAATGAATAAAAAATAATGCAATTCTCTTGATATAGGATGTCTTTGACAGTGCGTATGTTACCACGAAGGTAAACATCAAAAATACAAAGATTGTTCCACCATATGCACCAGCTAAGATTGTCCCAATCTTTAGTTCTGGTACAAATGCAAGCGCACCGATTAAAAGAATGGAAGGCCAGTCTATCGCAATCGTTAGCCATAATAGTAAAGTTCCTGCAAAGATTCCTAATACCTGCATACCAGATGCGGATAAACCAGGTAATGCAGGTACAAAACGCATACCAAACATCAATAACATAGAAATGATAATAATTATGTTTCTTTTTCTATTACTCTTATTCATCGAGTTAAATTCTCCCTGTAATTCATTACACCAAATAGTATAACGCAAAATATGAATTTTGATGCATTGAATAGTACAGAAAAAAGGTACTCATGTGAGTACCTTTTGCAAGTAATTGAATTACTTAACGATTTCTGTGATAGAACCAGAACCTACTGTACGTCCACCTTCACGGATAGAGAACTTAGTTCCTTGTTCTACAGCGATAGGAGCTAATAGAGTTACGTCCATAACTACGTTATCGCCAGGCATGCACAATTCTGTGCCTTCTGGTAACTGGATAACACCAGTAACGTCTGTTGTACGGAAGTAGAACTGTGGACGGTAGTTAGATACGAATGGTGTATGACGTCCGCCTTCTTCCTTAGTTAATACGTAAACCTGAGCCTTGAACTGTGTGTGTGGAGTAACTGAACCTGGCTTAGCTAATACTTGTCCACGTTCGATTTCTTCACGGTTAACACCACGGAGCAATGCACCGATGTTGTCACCAGCCTGAGCGAAGTCAAGAGTCTTACGGAACATTTCAATTCCTGTAACAACTGTCTTACGAGTAGGCTTGATACCAACTACTTCTACTTCGTCGTTTAAGTTTAACTTACCACGTTCTACACGTCCAGTAGCTACTGTACCACGACCTGTGATTGTGAATACGTCTTCAACTGCCATCATGAATGGCTTGTCGAATTCATGAACTGGAGCTGGGATGTAAGCATCTACAGCATCTAATAATTCCTTGATTGCTGGTTCCCACTTTGGATCGCCTTCCAAAGCCTTTAATGCAGAACCACGGATTACTGGAGCGTTGTCTCCATCAAATCCATATTCAGAAAGAAGTTCACGAACTTCCATCTCTACTAAGTCGATTAATTCTGGATCGTCAACCATGTCGCACTTGTTTAAGAATACAACAATCTTAGGTACGCCTACCTGACGAGATAATAAGATGTGTTCACGTGTCTGTGGCATTGGTCCATCAGTAGCAGCTACTACTAAGATAGCACCATCCATCTGAGCAGCACCAGTGATCATGTTCTTAACATAGTCAGCGTGGCCTGGGCAGTCTACGTGAGCGTAGTGACGTTTATTTGTTTGGTATTCAACGTGTGCTGTGTTGATTGTAATACCACGCTCCTTCTCTTCTGGAGCTCCGTCAATCTGATCGTAAGCTTCGAATTTAGCCTTACCATCTTCTGGGTGTGTTGATAAATACTTTGTGATTGCCGCTGTTAATGTTGTCTTACCGTGGTCAACGTGACCGATAGTACCAATGTTAACGTGTTCGAGCGACCGGTCGAAATGTTCCTTTGCCATAATATTTTTTTCCTCCTGGTTTTTTCTACCTTTATAAGCTGTTTCCATTTTATTAGAAACAGTACTTATTTACAATCATTTTTACTACTTAGTTGTGTTTTTCTCAATAATTTCTTTAGCAATGTTCTTAGGTACTTCTTCGTAGTGATCCATTTGCATAGAATAGATGCCACGACCCTGTGTAAATGAACGTAAGTCTGTAACGTATCCAAACATTTCTGCTAATGGAACGAATGCACGTACCTTAATTGCATTACCTGTTTCTTCTTGTTCACGAATTTGTCCACGACGCTTTGTGATATCACCCATTACAGAGCCTAAGTAATCAGCTGGAGCTGTTACATCAACTGCCATGATAGGTTCAAGAATTGCAGGATCACACTTCTTAGCTGCTTCTCTTAACGCAAGAGATGCCGCAATCTTATAAGCCTGTTCAGATGAGTCGACATCATGGTAACTACCGTCGAATAAGACAGCCTTGATGTCTACGATTGGATATCCAGCAACTAAACCATTGTTTAAGGATTCTTCCAAACCTTGTTGTGTAGGCTTGATAAATTCCTTAGGTACTGAACCGCCGACTGTTTCATCAACGAATTCAAATCCCTTACCTGGGTTAGGACTAAATCTAATCCAAACATCACCATACTGACCGTGACCACCAGACTGACGTACGAACTTACCTTGTACTTCAGCTTCCTTACGGATTGTTTCACGGTAAGCTACCTGTGGTGCACCTGATGTAGCTTCAACCTTAAATTCACGTCTCATACGGTCCATGATGATATCTAACTGCAATTCACCTACACCGGCAATAATTGTTTGTCCAGTTTCTTCATCTGTATAAGTTCTGAATGTTGGGTCTTCTTCAGCAAGCTTAGCTAATGCTTCATCCATCTTCTGTGAGTCACCCTTTGTCTTAGGTTCTACAGACATCTGGATAACTGGTTCTGGGAACACCATGGATTCAAGAACAATTGGATGTTCTTCATCACATAATGTATCACCTGTAGTTGTGTTCTTAAGACCAACTGCACCAGCGATGTCACCAGCATAAACTTCTTCGATATCCGCACGGTGGTTAGCATGCATGCGAACCAAACGTCCGAAACGTTCACGCTTTTCCTTAGAAGCATTTAATACATAGCTACCAGCCTTCGCAATACCGGAGTATACGCGGAAGTATGTTAAACGACCTACGAATGGGTCTGTAGCTACCTTAAATGCTAAGGCACTAAATGGTTCATCATCAGAAGGATGACGTTCACTTGGTGTGCCATCTTCTAATGTACCCTTAATAGCTTCAATATCTGTAGGTGCAGGTAGGTAGTCTACAACTGCATCTAGTAATAACTGAACGCCCTTGTTCTTATATGCGGAACCGCACATAACAGGGAAGAATTCAGAAGTCATAACACCCTTACGGATAGCTGCCTTCACTTCTTCAACTGTTGGCTCTTCACCATCAAGAACCTTCATCATCAATTCATCGTCATAGTCTGCAACTGCTTCTAGCATTGTTAAATGCATTTCTTCAGCCTTAGCCTTGAATTGTTCATCAATTTCACTTACTTGAATATCTGTACCATTGTCGTTTGTGTAGATGTGCTGCTTCATTGTTACTAAGTCAATGATTCCACGGAATGATGATTCAGCACCGATAGGCATCTGAATTGCAGCTGCCTTAGCACCTAAACGATTTCCAATAGAAGCAACGCTCATATCAAAGTCAGCACCAGTCGCATCCATCTTGTTTGAGAATACGATACGTGGTACGCGGTATTCTGTAGCCTGGCGCCAAACTGTTTCAGTCTGTGGTTCTACACCAGCCTTAGAGTCTAATACTGTAACTGCTCCATCCAATACACGTAAGGAACGTTCAACTTCAGCTGTGAAGTCTACGTGGCCCGGTGTATCGATAATGTTGATCTGACAATCTTGCCAGTGGCAAGTTGTAGCAGCGGAAGTGATTGTAATACCACGTTCCTGTTCCTGAGCCATCCAGTCCATCTGAGACGCACCTTCGTGTGTTTCACCGATCTTATGAATCTTACCTGTGTAGAAAAGGATACGTTCAGTTGTTGTAGTTTTACCAGCATCGATGTGAGCCATGATACCGATATTACGAATCTTATTAAGCGGGAATTCTCTAGCCATTGATTGCTCCTTCCCCGATTAGAAACGGTAGTGAGCGAATGCTTTGTTCGCTTCTGCCATCTTATGTGTATCTTCTTTCTTCTTTACAGATGCACCTGTTCCATTTGCGGCATCCATAATTTCATTGGCAAGACGCATTTCCATTGTGTTTTCATGGCGAAGTCTTGCGTAGTTAACGATCCAACGTAAAGATAATGTCAACTTACGTTCAGCAGATACTTCTACTGGTACCTGTAAGTTTGCACCACCTACACGACGAACCTTCAATTCTAACTGAGGCATTACATTGCCGAGAGCCTTTTCGAATACTTCCATTGGGTTCTCGCCTGTCTTCTTCTCAATCTGAGCGAATGCATCGTATAAAATTGTTTGAGCTGTACCACGCTTACCATCAATCATAATCTTGTTGATCAACTTAGTGATTAACTTTGAATTATAAATTGGATCAGGAAGTACATCACGCTTTGCTATATAACCTTTTCTTGGCATGTTCTATTCTCCCTTCTCTTATTTAGCAGCCTTTGGCTTCTTTGCACCGTATAATGAACGGCTTTGATTACGGTTTGCTACACCGGCACAGTCTAATGTACCGCGGATGATGTGGTAACGTACACCAGGTAAGTCCTTAACACGTCCACCACGGATCATAACAACGCTATGCTCCTGTAGGTTGTGTCCAATTCCTGGAATGTATGCTGTTACTTCTAATCCATTGGATAGACGAACACGGGCATACTTACGTAAAGCTGAGTTAGGCTTCTTAGGTGTCATTGTACCAACACGAGTACATACACCTCTCTTCTGTGGACTGCTGAGTTTTGTTACACGCTTCTTAAGTGAGTTTACGCCTCTGTTTAATGCAGGGGACTTTGACTTGTAAACTTTATCAGTACGACCTTTGCGTACTAACTGGTTTATTGTAGGCATTTCAGTTTCTCCTTTCATTTTATGCACACATTTCCAAGTGTGCCAAACCTTAGTCTAAATATAAGCCTTACTTTCGTAAAGCCAGTTTTTTCGCTAAGCGTAATAATGATACCTTTTAATATCTACAAAGTCAATATATTTTAGATGATGTTTTACATTATTTTTCATAGCCTTTCTCTCAGTATAATTCCTACACAAAAAGTTCATTCTTATAGCATGGAATATCATTGCTATATGTATTATAGTAATAGAAAGTCCAACTAGTATTTTTATATTGTCTTTTTTATTAAAGGAGGTCCCGATGGCTAATAAAGTATGTGATTTCTGCCTAAGTGAAGGAAAAGGTCTTTTTAACCAACCTAAGAAATTAGAAGATGGCCACTATATCTGTAAAGACTGTCGTTCCATATTAACTTCTTACAATCTCCCTCTTAAGCACGACATCTTCCAGATACTCGTAACAGCACAAGAGAATATGCGTGATATGATCATGGATTCTTACATCAAGAATCACGATATTAATGAGATGATGGCAAAGTTCTTCCCTGTTGATGATATGCCACTACACCCAGGAGAACATTGCATCTCCAAAGTTAAGGCATACCAAACAGTTTCAAAGGATTCTATTCCATATACACGTGCTGTTGATAAAATTGCGGAGATTTCGAAGACTTCCATTCACAATATTATTGACTCTACAACACGCTCCAACTCTCATAAAGTTGAAGGCATTCTTTACGAGACAGATGTAGCGTTCTACTTCTTATCTCCAAACTATGTAAACTGTCACCGTTTGGGATATGCATTACGAAATCGTAGCGATACAGATCGCATTAATATTGTTACTCCAACTGCACGCTATACATACATGTTAGACAATTCCGATTTAATTTTCATGCGTGAGCGTTTCTTCCAGAAATTAAACGCAGCTAGAAACAATAAGGATACTCACTTAATCTATATGTCAGATGATAATCTAATTCGCATTACACCTGGTGTATACGATATTCCAAAGAGTTTACGTCCTGGTAAATATGTTGTTACTGCAATTCGTGATGCAGGTCTTCATATGAAAGATTCCCTAGGTAGAGTCAAAGACTACTACGAAAACGAAGAGGTAATCGACCTTAGCGATGGCGGAGTACTAGAGTGTACTGGTGAATACGAATTAAAATGGATTAGTCATAAATAAAGGATGTACTTCATAAAGTACATCCTTTTCTTGTTATCAATTCAGTTCATACATGCATCTAACATGCATGTATGAATAGAAATTTTATTAACGTAATTGTTTCTTGTAACCTGCAGCCACTAACATTAATGCCGCAGAAACTGCTAGCATGCCAAACATGAGCATCATATTTGTTGTGCTATCACCTGTCTTAGGACTTGCAGGTGTTACTGGAGCAACTGGTGCTACAGGAGTTTCATACTTGTTTGTAAATTCAATATCAGTAACTACTTCTGTACCCTTTTTGATTTCATAAGTAGAAACCAATTTGTTATCTGCATCTGTTGTTACATCAACAGTAACGGTATATTCTGTTTGATCGTATGTATAGTTTGCTAAGTTTGTATTTACTTCTACAACCTTATAAACATACTTACCTACAGCTTCATATTGAATCTGACCAAACTCAACATTACCAGCACCATTTACAGATATTTCTTTCTTATCTGCGTTAGAACCAACTGGCATTGGTACTTCAGCTACATTTGCTGTTGTACTTACTGCTGTTAATTCAAACTTGAATTCACCTGCATTTGTTGGTGTATCACCTGTGAGAGTCTTCTTCACTTTGAAGTTTGCATATGTATAGTTAAATACATTCTTAAAGCTTGGTTCGCTATCAACTTCAGCCTTTAATTCGCCATTTGCCTTTGTAACTGTGATTGTTACTGTCTTTTCAGAAGTATCGTAAGTTACACCTTCAATTGGATTTGTTACATCTTCCTTCACACTGAACTTGAATGTACCAGGCTTTGTGAACTTAATTTCTTCAAATTCGAAGAAGCCTTTCCCTAGTGGAGAAACCTGAACATTAGCTTTTAATGTTGTTGGCATTGTAACACCATCATAATTTTCTCCAGGCAACTGTGCTAGAACTGTCTTAAATGTATTTTCAGGAATTGAAATTTCATTTTCGTCCTGATCTACATATTCCTTAGAACCTGTAATCTTCTTAGATACAGATAGATAGTTAGGAACGATTGTTGCAAAGCCAGGCTGTGTTGAACTTGTAATACTAAATTCACCCGTTGTAGCTCCTAATGTACCTGCAGTACCGTAAGCCGTATTAGGCTTAAATTCATTGTTGTTAAATGTGTAATTCCCTTGGCTGTTTACTTGTACTAAACGATAATCCCCAATCGATAAACCAGAGAATGTAGCGATACCACTTGCATTTGTTGTAGCGCTAGCCTTACGTCCTCTAATGAAGTAATCAACCCATGTATTGTTAATCTTTCTTTGAATCTTGAATTCAGCATTAGGAATCAATGTTGTGTCATCATTTCCATCAACAAGCTTCACAATAACTGTGCCTGCTGCTACAGATGCTGTACCGTTTGCCTTATCAATTGTATAAGATACAGAAGCTGTATCTGATCCTTGATCAGACTTGACTTCACCAGTATTTGTAACACTCTCTAGACCTGTGATAGTTGGATAATGTGTATCAAATTCAGCGAAGAATGTAACGATATTACCGTTTGATGGTCCATTTACACCATAGATATCTTTAATCTTAGCAATACCTGCTAAGTTTGGTTCTAAATTTGTATACTTCAATGAATCATTAGACATATTTGCGATGAATGTATCGCCACCAGTTGCTGGATCTCTAAAGATACCGTAGCTTAACTTCTGTGCCTTAACTTTTGCATAGAAAGAATCATATGTATCTGAACCAGACTGATAAATCTGTGTAAAATACTGTTTTACAGGAATCCAGTTACTTCCAGATTCAATTGGCATTACTGTACCTGGAGTTGCTTGAGCATAGTGTGCATTTCCAGCAGCAGGAACTTCCATCCAGTTATAACGAACTGCAGTGAATGTTACTGTGCTTTCATCAATAACACCATCATGAGGAATTTTATCCACAACCATTAAGTTTGTTTGTTCTGTATATGTACCAAATGAACTATCAATCGTGTTATAAGTGTTGAATAAGCGTAATGAGCTAATTTGGTTTGAAATTAACTTAATATGGGCTGTATCATAGCCAGAAGTCCAACCCTGCTTTTCAAGCATACGATTGTTAATAGTTCTAGCACTTGGATCTGGAGTGCCACCGCCAGTACCTGTACTTGGTGCTGGATTTGGAACATTAAATGTTACGTTTGTGTTGCTATCTTCGATTGTTAATTGCTTTGTAACTGGAGCACCTACTGCTGCTCCATTTTCTAAAGCCTTTAAACGACCACCAGTATATACACTTCCTGAGAAGAAGTTTTTATCTGTTGGGAATTCTGAAATAACAGTTAACTTAATTTCTGTTTCAGTGATTGTTGCAGTTGCAATCTGCTCTCCATTTGGCGCAAGCAATGGTAAATCTGTAATTGGAAGATTACCAAACATTGAACCAATGTTTGTAGACAGCGTTACTGTATCTCCCACCTTCATTGCATTCTGTGCCAAAGTATAGACACTGAAGTCAAACTTTAGGGATGCAAGTGCACCGACATTCACCGGATTTGGTGAAACTGCTACATTTGAGATTGTAATGTTATAGCCGTCTTTTTGTGTATCAGCATGAACATTATAATTTGTTGAGAATAGCCCTAACATGAATGTAAGAGCTACTAGTACTGCAAAAAATCTTTTGATAATTTTCATTCGCTTCCTCCCAGTTTGCACAAATTCGGTTAACCACAATAAAAAACCCGATACTTTGGCATCCTGTCCATAAGGTATCGGATTTTACATATTTACTCAACTAACATATTCCAATCTTAAATGTTTCTTAATCAATTCTTAAGAATCAACTACTATAACCGATATTATGTAATTTACAACTATTTCATTCATACATGTTTTCTTTAATATCTTCCCATCTCTAATTGGTATTAGAGACGAAAAAAGGTATCCACTATGAATGTAGATACCTTTTAATATGGCGCCTTATTAGGAAAATCTCCTAACAAAAACAGCAATAATCTCTCTGAATATAGTTTACATGAATATGGCTATACTTTCAAGCAGATTCTTTGCAAGTTAAGTTTCCCTCAAGTGAACGATTAAATTCAACTTTCATATCCAGGAAGTGGGATTTAACTTTTTTACTTGAGGCCAAAAATAACATTAAAAAAAACGATAGTTTTTTCCTTTTAATTACATTATTGTAATGTAGTTGAAATTATCATCAAATTCTTACCCCCCAGAGACAAAAGGTAAACGCTAAGCAATAAAAGGTCTTATCAGCCATATGGTTGAAAAGACCAGTATAGTTTTTATGAAATTGATGAACTTAATAAAATACTGAACATTAAGGATGAGTATAACTTAATAATTTGTTAAGAGAATCAAGATATTTTCAAAAGCATTTGCTATTTACCTTATGTGTGAAAATAAGAATACTTAGTATTTCTATAGAAGTATAATCAATTCGAATTAGGAAAGATTATTATTCTTTAGTCGATATATTATTAACATATATTAATAATATTAGCGACACAAACATAGTAAATACAATAAAGCAAACAATGATGAGTGGTGGTATCTTATGCACGAACCATAAAATAGTCGCTAGAGATAAGCCAAAGAAAATCACCCAAATGCCTAAGATAATCTCAATTTTTCTAATGTTATATTTGTTTTTTTCAGATTCAGAAAGCATGTTATAACCTGCAATCAAAAATCTTCCTTTGCCTATCAATATTAGAATTCCGCATATCAATATAGGAATAGTTGCAAGTATAACAATTAATTTATCATTCATGTTTATTCATAGATACTGACCTTAGTGGTCACGGCCGCACCTAGTGCTATAAAACCTCCAGCGGCAGCAACTACAGCAACTGTTCCTACAACAACAATATGTACAGCCGCTGCTACCCAAGCAATAGCTGGAACAACAAACACTCCTTGTGGTGTAACTCCTGAACTTGGATCATCATTTTCAAATGTTGGTGTTTCGTAATCCATTAATTCCTCCTTTTTATATTAAGTATATTTAGATTGACCTTGTTGTATCCATCAATTTCATTTACTACCTCTATCTCCGCGAAACCATTTATTTTCATGTTCTCCAAAAAAATCAGATAATTATTATTAATTCTCTTATTAATCTCATAGAAATGTATAAAATAATTATCAATTTCAACCAATATATCCTTGAGATTATCCTTGATACTATCTTCTAGCCAATATTCTAAAATATCTACATTTCCATTATTTACATCCGAAATTAATAGCTTAATATAACCCACTTCATTTTCTTCATAAAAAATTTTAAATACTTTTATAAAATCTAAAAAGGTAAGTTTGGCATTATTATCTGAATCATTATAGTATGTCCCAATATACATAAGATTTTTATTTTGATATTTACTGCTATGTAAATTAATTGATTCATCTTCAGTAAGTAATTTTATCAAACCAAATTTACTCTTTTTTTCAAAATACTCTTTAAAAGGATGTATTTCATTTTCCCACGTTATTTCTCTAACTTTCCACAGTCTAAATAAAATACTAAATAAGTCCAATTTAATAGTTTTTTCATCTACACCGTTGTATAAGTGATGAAGATTATTCACTATTGTATCTATGGTATTTATTCCATTTATTTGTTTAAGGATTTCTTTAGTTGTACCGTTAATTTTTACACTATCAATTTCATCTACATACTTTAAATTTAAATTATTACCACGTATTCTTTTATTGATTTTGCTATCTCTCAGAATTGGAATTTCAGTATTCATTTTTTACTCCTTCCTTTATACTTTATAAAAAATAACTTTATTATTTCCATCTACTAAATCATAATCCTTCTCAAGATTATCGAATATTGTGTTTGAAATTATTCTTATCTTTTTGACAATTTTAAAATCAGTTTCTTCTAGATATCTTTTTACGCTATGTAATACATCGCTAATTTCCGTGCATTTATCAGCCAAAATAAATTTTACAGTTGCGACCGATGAATTTGTATATTTATAATTAGGAACACTAATGCAAATAAAGATTTTATTTTCTAAATCAGTCAAAAATAATACACTATATTCAAGCATTAATGTGCGGACAATTAATTCCGTATATGACTCAATTATTGATTTGATATAGTAATCTTTAAATAGCACTTCATCATTAGCTGTATTTTTTATTCTTTCATTAATAGTTTTACTATCCTTTTCTTCAAGAGCTTTCAACTTTATCATTGTATTATTTCCTTTTCTTTCTAAAAATATTGATTAATTGTTCAATACTTGTATATCTATCTTTCATTATCTCGTTCACATCAACATCAATATATTCATCAGAATTAATTTTAGGCAATAAACTATTTACTTTATTGAGATTCAGATCATCTGTATTATAAATATCTTTGATAATATACTGTATAAATTTTGTGCTCCATATATTTTCCAGTCTTTCTTCTTCCTCTTTCAAATTAAATTCATCTATATTACCGAATGTAACTGGTAGGTAAGGAGATAAATTATAATTGCCATAGGCATCTATACCAAATGAATTATTCTTAATATTTGCGTTGTTCTTATGTATTATTAGGTGGTTTACAGGATCCCCCCATTCCACAATCAATTTCTTGTTATCAGCTTTTAATTTACGATTTATACGATAAATTTTTTGTACTAAATTTCTATATTCGGTATCATTTAATTGAAATTCTTTTAAGTTTATATCAGCACGTCCCATCATCATTAAAGGTTGTAGTCTTAATCTACTAACTTTCAAATCCAAGCATAACCGTATAATATCGTCAAACTCATTATAATTTTTCTTTGTGAATAAACAACTCACCATACAATCAATACCCGAACTTACTACAGTACGTATGGCATTGCATACTATTTCAAAACTACCTTTATATAAACGTAACCATTCATATGTATTTGCTGATGCACCATCCAGACTGATTTGTATTGCATCAATCCCGGCACTTTTAAGATTTATTGCTTTCTCCTTGTCAAGAAGCAGTCCATTTGTAACCATATTAACAATAGTGTTTCCCTGAGTGACTTCTTTTACTTTTTTTGTAAATAGGAGAATATCTTTATAGCGCAATAATGTTTCCCCTCCACATATACAAACACCTTTTGGTTGAATAGCTGCTATCTGTTGAGCAATATTTAAAAGTTTACTAGTTTCAATATACCGCCTATCAACTCCACTTTCATTGTAGCAATGCAAACACCTCATGTTGCAAGCATACGTAATATCTATCATCAATTGTTCTGTCATATGCCCTTGTCCCTCCTGTCTAAATATATGTTTTTATCAACTATTGATGCAAAAATATCAGAATGTGTAACTAAAATAACTATACGATTTTTTCTTATTTTACCAAGCATAGAAATCAATTTCCTTTTACTTTGCTCATCCAAGTCATTTTCAGGTTCATCAAAAATACATATATCTTTTAAATTAATTAGTTCCCGTAAAATATTTATTTTCTTAGCCTCACCACCAGATATTGTATCTGCTTTTATTTGTTTTCTATTTAACTCCGAAATATCAAAACATTGTTTAATGTATTCAGTTATATACTTATTTGCTGTACTATTATTTAGAAATATATTTTCCCCAACTCCATCATCAATTATTAAATTATTTTGGGATAAATAGCAGATATGATCTTTTCTGAACTTCTTAATGTTTATTTTCTTAATATCGTACTTATTAATTAATATTTCCCCTTTTACTCTCTCAATATACAATCCTTGGAGTAAATACAATAATGTTGTTTTACCTACTCCATTACTACCGTTAATTCTATATATTTTCCCGGTTTCTAAGGTTTCAGAAAAATTTTGAATAATCACTTTAGATGTATAGCCAAAAGTGATGTTCTTAAATGTAATCACTTTTATTTGTTCATTAAACACAATATCATTTTCCAACTCATCTTTCATAGAGAAAATTGTTTCTAATCTACGTTTAGCCGATACAACACTCGAATATTTATTTTTTGTTGAAACCAATATCTTTATAAGATCAATCAAATTAATATAATAACTTGATAGTATGCTAAATTCCCCGATATTGATTGTTTTATTTAATACCATCACCCCACCTATAGCTATATAAAATATTTGTAAAACAACCATTACAAATTCATCTAGAAAATATAAAAAGTTACTATATTCAATATATTTCCGAGCAGAAATGATTAAATCCTTATATTTTTTTCTTAAGTTATTTATATAATATTCTTTAGCATTTTTTAGTTTAATTGGCAGAATATTTATACATATATCATTGATGCTGCTATTATACTTCGTTGTTTTGTTTTTATAATCCGTGAGATAATCAACCAATCTTTTTCTAAAATTGAAATATAATATAAATATAAATAGTGTCGCTATTAACGCAATTAATAAAAATAAAGGTAAATATTTAAATAAAACTACAACCGAAAAAATCAATGTGAAAACAAATGAAACCAATTCTGATATTAATTGTAAATAAAATTCGGAAATTTCTTTTGTATCCGCAATAATTTTGAATGGTAATTCATTTTTATTCACAAGATTAATATCAGAAGCTGTAGCTTTTTCTAATTTTTTTATGATTGAGATATTCAAATTATTGGTTATATCTAATGATAATTTTAAAAATATTTTATTTTTAAAATACCCTGCCATCATTTGTATAAAAAATATGATTATTATCTTTAAAATGACCTTTTTTAAATATATTTGAAATTGAAAAAGTGTAAGCGATAGTAAGTTATTTATGAAGTTTCCTATAATAAGCGGCACCGTTAAAACTGCGACTCTTTCAAAAAGAATAACCAGTGCAAAAAATACTAAACTGTATTTTTTGTCTATTAATGATTTAAAAATTAAACTATTAACATTTTTATTCATCTGTCAATTCTCTCTGCTATATTTGATTCTTAACGCTATAAGACTAATCAGATTATATTTAAACTTATTATATGCAAATTCACTTACTAAAAATATCTAATAAAATGTCATAAATAATGGCTCTTTTCAACAATCATTCAGATGACAAGCCATGTATACGGGCATTTGCATATAACAATGCGATGAAAACAGATGTAATACCATCATTTGATAATCAATGTTTTAAAATTGAATAATACTGTATAAATTGGTTGGTATTGGCTATCTTTCTGAACAATAGTTTCCTATGTTTAGGTCAGATAGTCTATCAGACGTATTTATAAAAATTTAAACCAATTATGAATAATTTTATTGATATCGCCCCAATTTAATTCTCTATTATCAATATAAAATAATATCCTAAAATATACAAGTAGAGAATTTTTAGTAAATTGCTAAATCCCTCACTTTGTTTTATTTGAAAATTTTTTCTTATATTCTACATTAATATTTTTCTTAATTAAATCCACTTTGATATGGCTTATATATTTGTAAATTAAATCTTTTAAATTCTCAGTATCGACAAGTGACATATTGTCCTCATCTTGTTTCTCAGTTTTTTTAAATAATTCTTCTCTTTCATTAACTAAGCCTTCATACTTTTTTATAAGAATTTCACTTCTTCCCTGACTTAATATTAAATCAATTACAGCATTTATATCCTTCTCAACCTGCTTCAGGTGTTTCAAAAAGCTCTTTCTTATCTCTTTTGCATGTTCTTTATCTAACAGCCTAGACAGTTTATGTTCCACCTGCACCTGTATGCAGTTCTGACTAATCCTGTTTTTACAGCATTCGCAAAAATAGTATTGATATACTTTGTAGACTTTTCCTCTTATTTTCTTATGTGTACTATCACATTTTAATGTACTTCCACACTCCGAACATAATAAAATCCCTCTAAACGGATACTGATATTTCTTTTTCCTTGAGCGTAACTTAACTCTTTCTAGCGCTTCTTTTTGTAACTCCTTTGTTACAATTGCAGGTATTACGCCTTCATAAACTTTTCCAAATAATTCAACATCGCCTGTATACGCTTGATTTTTTAATATTCTGTATACATCATCATTCCCCCATTTCTTTCCCAAAACTTTTTCCCTCTTAAAATCTAGATATATTTCATTCGCTGTTTTTGTGCGCCTAGCTACCGTTTCAAAGATATAACGGATATATTCTGCTTTCTCTTCATCAATAATCAGATGGCGCTTATCTTGTGGGTCTCTCACATATCCAAGGGGAACTCGTGGCTTACAATAATATCCACGTTCCAAAGCTTCTGCCATACCTCTTTTTGTTCGCCAAGAGATACTATCTTCTTCCCATTGAGATATTACTCCAATCATCAATATAAATGTCCTTCCAGAAGGAGTTGTTGTATCAATACTCTCTGTAATACTTACCAATTCAATTGAATATTCTTCAAGTAATTCTATTAGATATGCTAAATCTTTTACGCTTCTAGTTAAACGATCTAAATTGTGAATGATTAATATATCAATACTTTTAGCTTTAATTAATTCAATTATTGATTGTATCTGTGGTCTTTTTAGATTCCTTGCAGAAACACCGCGTTCTTCCTTTATTTCTAATTCATAACAACCTGTTTCATATTTATACTTACAAAATTCCTCTATTTTTCGTTTTTGTTCGCCAAGATTATACCCATTTGCAACCTGCCATTGGGTTGATTCCCTGACGTAGCCAATTATTTTTTTCATACTCAAACTATCTCCTTATGATCTGTTGCATGCTGGCATCAAGCACACATTCAATTAAACAAAGAAAAAATACCAATATTCAATCTACTAATATCGGTATCTAAGTTACGTTTTTATAAATTATTTAATTCATACTTTTTGATTTCTTTATATAGTGTAGATCGACTTATTCCTAATCTCTTACACATATATTTCTGAGTAATATTTCTCTTCTTATACTCTTTATACAGTTCAGCAAACAAAAATTTATCTATGCTTGCATGCACCCGACCTTTATACTTACCATTTCGTTTAGCAACAGCAATACCTTCAGCTTGCCGTTCCAATAATACTTCTCGTTCAAACTCATTTAATGCTGCAATGATTGTTAGAAACAGCTTCCCTGAAGGTGCACTTGTATCAATCCTTTCCTTCTGAGATTCAAATGCTATTCCTTTTGCATGCATACTTTCTACCAAATGTAATAAATCCTTCGTTGATCTACTTAGTCTGGAGAATGATTCAACAACGATTGTATCTCCTTCTCTCGCAAACTCCAGCATCGCTTTGAGCTGTGGTCTATCCATATGCTTACCAGTTGCCTTATCTGCATATACTCTTTCTATGTTTAATTTCTTTAACAACTCATCCTGTCTTGCAAGAGATTGTCTTTCAGTAGATACCCTTTCATAAAATATTCTCATTTCTTTTCCTCATAACCTTAACTGAAACGTGTAAAGTCACACATATTTGTTATAATATTTTGGGAGCTATTTTATAGCTCCATGGAGGTGGTTTTATGACCTCTAATAAGGATATATCATCAGTAACTCGTATCAACTTACAAAATGAATTTAGAGAATATTATTTCTCTTATTCTTTTGTACCTGATAGTTAGAGAATTAAAGTCTACTCGTAAAGAGTAGGATTTGATTCTTGGGTTGCTGATGATGAAAAAAAGAGGAGTTCGCTGCTCCTCTTTTCCTTTGGGCTTTTCAGTAACCCATATCAACTTACATGTATAGTATAGCGAAATTTCTATCTTTTTTCAAATAATATATATTTGTCCTTCAAGAAATTAAAATTAGTAAAATTAAGTTCCATCATGTTATGTTCAAATAGACTATAGTCTATTTGAACACTTTCCTTTTTAAATATTATATGTGTATTTAAAACATATTGAATACCCTAAATACACATATTTGTTTTTTCTGGAAATCAGATTCTAAAAACACAAATTAGACATTATTACTTGTTTTATTTTTTTCTGTTTACGCAATTCTGCACTTCGTCGTTTATAAAGGTCTTAAAGGATGTATCATATGCTTCCATTGCATCAGTAAGATCTGGAAGTGCAGGTGTTAGAGGCGTTCTGCTATAGCCTGAATTTTCAGTTGTTTCTTGAGTCATCTGTTCTTTTAATTTTTTGTATTCTTCTTCATCACTTTTAATTGAAGGTACTAACACCTTTAACCATCTTTCCATATTTTGTTTTAGAGTATCCCCTTCATCACTTTTTAAAATGAAGTAAAGTCTACTAAATATGTTCTTGAGCTTTTCTTCAGCTTCTGTAGGTAAAGTACGATTATTTTCTAACCATTTAGAATACATATCTTGTATATAGTTAATATCATCTCTAAGTTGTTCATGCGTGTTTACGTATTCGCTGTAATAATCCTTCACCTCAACTCTACATGCTTCATTGTTCTTAAGCTGTATTTCATCTTTATGAGCCATATAATCTAATATCGGCTTAAAGATGTCTGGTTTTACTATCCATAATAAAATTGGAATAATAATTGTTCCAATAATACCCCGAATTAAACCTTTCTTTTGTTTGCTTTGTTTCTTTTGTTTTGTTGACATAATTCTAACCTCTTTCTATTCGCTTATTTAAAAGCATCTTTACATTAGTATTATGCTAGAAATTAGAAAAAAATTAACAAAACTGTGAACTTTCTAAATTTTTTTATCCATAATCTTAAAATTTCTTGATTTTCTCGTAATTATCTAAACTTTTATAATCAAAATGAGATAATTGTATTTAGTCAAATAAAAGAGAAGTTTATCGCTTCTCTTTTATTTTAAGAAATAGTATTCCTACATTAGTAAAGTTTAAGGATATATCGAATAATTATATAAAGTAGCACCCCTGATAAATAAGGGAGTAATCTAAGTAATAATGGAGTTTTAGTTGTTTTATTATCTTTTTTCATCTGCAATAATCTGGTTTCCAACCATACATAGGATATCCTGCACAAACTGTATCTGTAGGTATATATACATTAGAACTATATTTCTTATTTAATACTTGGCGGATTGCGATTGCAGCCCATTCACCTCCACTATGTCCAGTTACTGAAACTACTACTCCATCAACAACACTTGATATAAGATATCCAACAATCTGCTGTCCAATCCAAACAATAATTTTTTCAACGATATCACCACCACTTCTTTCTTGGTATTCTGAAACACTCAAGCGGATAATATTTCCTTGTTCATCAATTCCGTAAGTAACATATTTACCAGCAAAAGGTGAGTTTGGTCCCATTTCATATTCCATTTGTTCAACAGTTACAATTACCGGTTCATCAGTAGTTTCTTCTGCATTGACTTTGCAAGTTTGTATTCCAATCAATAGTGATAATGATAGAAATGTAGCAATTATTTTCTTAAACATAAATTCTCCCCTTTCAAATTTTATTTAATATTTAAATCATATGGAACAATTAAAAATACCTGTCTTGTACCTAGCGGCACATAGATGATAACTATTATATTTCTTCATACCATGTATTCCCCTTTTCTTATTCTCTTTATAATTTCATCATAGAGACTTTACTGCAAATTACTAGTCTGTTATTTTAGTTCAAAAAGAATTATAATAAATATATTAGAGATAAGAAACTCACATAAGTATAGTTTGTACTTTAGTACTTAATAGTTCTGATATTGCTACGTTCTTATAAAAACTGCTTTCTTTGAACCATGCATGAGATTCTATTAAACAACTGTCTTATTACTATTCACCAGCATCTTTAATAATACCTGGTTGTACACTAGCTCTTCATCTTTATGAGTCCAAGGCTTGTGTATGATCGTCCATCTACCATCTGTCGCAACTCCCATGACTCCAATATACTTTGCTTTCTTCAGGTAATCTTTGTATCTATCATTGATTACCTTTTCTTTTTCTAATGGAATCACTATAAATGACTTATGACAGAAACGACTATTCTCTTCAGCTTGTGCTATAGCCTTCTTAATATCATCCAGTTTGAACTCAAAGGATACAAATTGGATTGCTGTTTCCTTTGTTGTTTTGTTTTCTACCAATTCTGCAGTAAGTAGATCTACACCACCATGTCTCGCAACACTCTCAAATTGACTAGCTAGAATGTTTGATCTGTATTTATATTTATCCCAAAACGCTTCTTTTAAGCGTACTTCTTCTACAAACTTTATTGTATTCATTATGACTTCTCCTTATTTTGCAGCACCTAATCCAAATCCTGCAGTAGGAATCAATGATTGCTTCTCCTGCAGTTGTTCAACACCTGTTTTTAACTCTGCAGATAACTGAGGATCACCAGACAGTAGGTCTTTCTTACTATCAAATGCATCATTGATCTTTTGGTCTGCATCATAATGCTCTTGAACGTTATACACTCTTACATTACGCAATCTTCTTGTTTCTCCAGGAACATACTTCTTCTTATTCTTGTAGAAGGAATACTTCTTATAATTACGCATTCTAAAGATATATGCCTTCTTTCTTGCACTAATAATGACTGCATCACCCATAGATAATTGCTGTAATTGATCCGTAGAAATAACTGGAGCTTCCTCATAGGAACCTTTATCAGATTTCCACACAAGCTTCTTACCACTCATAGCTGAAATACGCTTGATCGTATCCATATCCTTACCATATAGATAAATAAAGTTAGCTGAGTTATTTTCAATGATTGATTCAACATCTCTTCCATATATCTCAGAGAACTGATGTAGATCCTGAACTACCATGAATGATCTAAATCCTGCAGAACGGCTAAAAGTCAAAATACCTTTTATATTCTTTAATGCTGGAAAGTTTCCAAATTCATCAAAAATTAAATTACATGGCACTGGCAGTCTTTTTTTACCAGTCTTTTTTTGTTGCTCTTCAGTTAATTGCATCAGTAATTGGAAGGTCTGATTAATAATCAAGGATACCAATCTATAATATGTGTCCTTTTCACCATGAACGACTATAAATAGTGCTGTCTTCTTTCTTCCAATATCCGCAACATCAAAATCTGATTTTGCCATCATTCGTAAGACAGTTTCATTTAAGGTAACGTCCTTCATCTTATTTTCAAATGAAGTAACAATAGAACCTCTTTCCTTATCTCCAGTACTCAAGAATGCCATTAATTTCTTATAGGATTCATCTGTCTTCTTACGCTTTTTCTCTAACAAGAATTTTAACTTTGGTACTTTCATAACGGTTGCACCTGCTTTAACCATTACTGTTTCCATTCCTGATCTATATGTCTCCATTACGGACTTGAAGTTAATTTCCTCATCTGGAACAGGTTCTCTTTTCTTACTTTCTGGATTATAGGACTTTTCCTCTAATAGTAGAAATACGATTCCTTGGAATAAACTAGAAGCCTGATCATTAAAATGTGCCTCATTGTGTGCCTTTGGATCATAAAAGAACTGATCTGCAAGTTCTCTTAAAAACATAGCTGCTTTAGAATAGTCAAACTCTGGTGCGTAGTACTTCTTATACTCTAACAATTCATTCTCTATCCTTTGTTTTTGTAGCCCTTCAGCAGCGTTTATTTTATCCAGGTATTCTTTGATTTTTGTAGTGTATTCTTCCTTGCTCTCCAGGTATTCTTTCTCTGCCTTTCGATAAGAATCAATAACAATACTTAATGGAGAATATCTATCTCCTTCCTCTGGGTGGATATAATTAATTACCCTTACATCATATCCATCTGAAAGTAATTGTTCTTTATGTTCATAAAGTAATTCTCCCTTCGGATCGTTAATAATCATTGATTCCCCTGTCATACGCAATGCATCAATCATTGGATTTACAAAAGAAACAGTCTTACCAGCATTGGAGGATGCATTGATAATTGCGTGATTATCACCCGCATCAACATAAAGCCTATTCCATTTCACAGCTAACGGAATACCACCTCTAAAATTCGTTTTCTTGCCTGCTATTTCATATGTCCTGATTGTATTTTTACGGTGCTTATCAGAAACCTTTAGAATCGTACAACATTCATTCCAAAACCTTCTAAATGGATCAAGTACATGATCTAACCAAATCAATATAGATCTTGTTTTTAGATGCCCTGTATTATCATATTCAAGTCTCTGACTATTTCTTTTTATCTCTTGCCAATTAGCAACATCGGAAAACTGTTTCTTCTCCTGGCTCGTCAATGCTCGTTTATGTTTTCCTTTTGCTCCATGTCCGCTTCTTCCAAAGAAGGTAGCATAAAAGATCTGGAAGGTCATTAGTCCAATCAATGCTCCTACTACCTTCAGCAATACAAAATCTTCACCAAGAAGAAGGAACCTATAATCAAAAGACACTTGTGGATCATGGGTAACTCCTAAATGAATTACCTGGATTGCTAAAAAGAGAATTCCCATCGCTGCAGTGATTGATAGAAATAAAAATCTAATAATCTTTCCCATTGCTTACCACTCCGTTTCTAATTCTTTATCATTATTCAGATACGCTTCAATCTCTCGATTGATTAACCCTGTCGCTACGCTAAGCTGTGAAGAGTTATATATATACTTAGCAGCTTCACTCATCTGCTTTCCTGAAGAGATAACAGGCTTCTTAATCTTTACTCCAAGATTCTTCTCCACAGTCTCTTTAAATCCAGCCTTATCATGTGTCTTCAAGTAGTTGATAGCAGGAAGGCAACCCATCTCTGCAGCCACTTTGATACATCTAAAGCCATCTATCTTGTTCTTATTACACATGTCCCCTTTTACTTCATGAATTCCATATGAGTATGTAGCAAGTGGATCTCCATGTGTCATTCCAACGTACAATGTATCCATTCCTTCAGATGCCCTATCCAGCTTGAACTGTGCCTTCGCCAGAAGAACATAATCTTTTGTGTATCCATTCTTGATAGCTTGCTTTGCATATTTGACGGTCTTCAGTGGATCAGTGATACCACCTTCACCATAGAAATACATTTTTGCTAATCTATGTGAAACCAAAGCATTTAATTTAGAATCTGTAACTTTATTTACTAGTCCTTCAAGTATTTCTAGACATCCATGTAAAAAGGAATGATTCACCTTTTCGCCTTCTGAATTGACATGTTCTAATTGTCTCTTCACTTCCAGGTACTCTTTCCATTCTGGATTATTACTGTTCTTTTCCAATAAAGGTGCTTCTGTTTTTTCAAATTGTCTTTCTACAAACGGCTTATCTAATCTAGAACTCTTATAATTGGCAGCTCGCATGTCTTTGATCTGATCCAAAATAATGTTCCCGATTTGTTTATGTAGTTTTTTGATTTCTGTATCTTTAATAGTTGCTATGTCCGTACCTGCAGCCGTATCCATTGTTTGTGAAAGAGTATCTAGTTTTTCTAAGAAACTTTTATACATCTCCTTGAGTGCATCTGAGTTTAGGAATTCCTCTGCAATCTCATCCAGCTTCTCTCTATATGGCATAATCTGATATGAGCCATACTGCATACGTCCGTATCTAGGTAACACTGTAGCCAGGTCTAGAACATTCTTGATTTTTGTAAAATCATAATTGCGAGTTGCACGTATAAGTTCTCTAGTTTCTGCATCCTTATTTTTGAAAAAACGTTCTGGATCAATAGCAGTATTTTTAAACAGCTCTTCTCTTAATCCAATTTCTTTTATGATAATTGCTTTTAATTTTTTTAATTCTGAAAGAGTAAGTTTACCTCTATCCCTTGTCTTATTTTTTTCAAGATAGCACACATGCATATGTGGATGTTCTGTATTCTTATGATAGTTTTCCCACCACAGCATATTGCTTGGTCTTAATCCAATCTTCCTGAAAAACTCTGGCATGATTTTAGAAATCATGGTTGCATAATCTTTTTGACTATGTAATCCACACTTCTCTGCATAGTCATATGATGGTAAAGAAATTACCATGTCCCAAACAATATCCCCATTCTTTTTAAATGATGATTTACATGCTTCAGCAAATGTAGAAATATTATCTACAGAAAAATCTCCCATTGAAGTCATGGTCAATCCATCTGCTGCTTCTTGTCTGAAAGTGTACCCAAAGAATCCATCATCACGCTCAGCATAATACTCTTTATCTGGCTGCGTTGCCTCATCACGTTGTGTATATTCTAACCATCCACCTTTTCCAAATAATGTATCTTGTGTGATGATTCCTTTGAACCTAGAGTTCTTTGGAGCCTGACTTCCTAATTGAAAGAATCTAACTTTATCTATTTCAACCGGCATCTGTCTCAGCTACTTTCTCTTGCTTTTGCTTGGTAGGTCTATCTAATATTTTTTTCAAATCCTCTTCCAAAGTATTTTGTTTTTTGATTGCTTCAGCTTCAATATCTTCAATCTTTTTTCTAATACGATTTAATTCATTAAGTTCACTTTGTACTCCATTCTTTTGAGATGTATACTCATTAATTTTTTTAGAAAGTTGTGCTATCTTTTGTTCTCTTTTCATAATTTCGCTTAGTAATTTTTGCTTATTCATTTTCGTTTTCCTCTTCACTTTCTGTTCTTAATTTTTTTGACACACGTTGCAAATCTTGAATAGATTTCACTAAAGAAATAATTCTTGAATCAGCCAAATCACGATTTACTTTTGCTTCAATTTCATCTTCAAAATCATATCGTCCATTAATAAATTTCAATGCAAACTCTGCTGGTTGCTCTTGGAAATTTAATGTTCTTGAAATCACCTGAACATATAAAAGTAACAGACGAATGTCATACCATTGCTTCCCAAGATCATCATTCAACTCACCAAAATATTTTTGAAATAATTCATCCATGACTTTAAACATCATCTTAATTTGTGGATCATTTTTATATTCATTTGTATTCTGTATGTAATAATTATTGATTGCTTGTTCTACAATTTCTGTTCTCGTTAATGGTCTTCTATTTTCAGAAACTGCCAATTTATAATCCATACTTTCTAACAAATCTAATTGAGATTTTGTATCATCTCCCAATCGAAAAGCCACTACATTCTTTGCCACAATCACATCACCTTCCTATCATTTATTTTTTTATTTTCCTTAAAAACTCAAATTATTTTTACGAAAAAATAACTACGAAAAAAGCGTTTACGAACGTATTACGAAAATCAAAAAAGCGTTTACGTCGTATTACGATTTGTAATACGAAAAAAGCCTTTAGAATAAACGAATTGCTCGTTGAGCAATTGCGTAACACCGAATTTCGTAATACGAAATTCCTTATCTTGCTTTCCAGACAAATAGAGCGTTTTTTGCGATTTTGGCTGGAATCATAGATTGAAAACCACGAGTATCCATTTATATGAGATACGAAGTGGTGAACCAATATAAACACGAACAAAAAACTATTACCAAGAATCTTTTTGGTAATTTTTTTTGTGAAGTGTTGCTACGTTTTTACTGCCATGCGTAACGTCAGCCAAGGAAATTATCTTGGCTGGATGGAGCCGGCAGTCTTTGGGGCAATTTGCCCCAAAGCCATTACTCCACTAAAGCATAATTTAATAACGACATATCATCATCTTCCATGTAGAAGTCATATAACCTGTTTAATCTGTCTTCATCTTCTACATCCGTTTCAATTGAAATTATCGCTTTGATAAATTCACGATGGCTCTTATCAATCATTAGTTGAAAGAGTGCTTTCATAACCAAGTAATCCATATGTTCTCCTTTTCATCTGATGTTGTTGTGGGAAGATTGCTCTTCCCACATCCAACAACTATTCACCATCTAAAGTTTCCTGTACATCATCTGTAACAGGCGATAATGTTTTGAGATAAGCCTCATACAATACTTTGAAGTCTGCACTTCTATCAGCAGTCTTTTTGAGTTGGTCTTCATACTTCAACTCTGCCATCTTTTCATCCATTAACTCTTCAAGTTTGGAACGCTCGGAAATTGCTTTTTGCTTTACAAGATACTCTGTAACATCAACTGTGCAAATGACATCTTCAAGACATTTACGTTGATAACCTGTTAGTGCTTCAAGTTCACTGACTGGTTCTAAGACGGTAGCAATTGCAAATTGTTCACCATAAGAATGGACAACTGCGACAGCACCTTTCTTTAGTTCCTTTGGACTGATGAAGATACGTGTTTCGTCTTCATCGTAGTTGATAATAAATCTGTAGTAGTGTTTCATGTGGAATTCCTCATCTACCTTTCGGTAGTCTTTCTAGTGCCACCCTTGGCACGACTACGCAAGAGCATAGACAAGTGAAGCATTGAAGAGCCAAGCCAATGAAATGTGATTGACTTGCGAAGCCCTTGCATTTTTTGAGCTTGCGAAGTCCTTGACAGTTTACTGTCATAGGATGAAAAAAATGACAAGGGTCAATCCATGAAATAAGGCTCGTAAATGTGTAACGTCAAGAGATAAAAAACAAAGGACAGCAAAGCTGCTTGATAGAGTTTCGCAAGAAACTCGTATCCTTGTTTTGTATCTCGTCTATGCGATAAGGTCGGAGTGCCAAGGGTTGAAAGATAAATCAGAATTAATTTAGCAGTCTGTTTGTTAAAAACAGATTGCTTTAAAAAAGGAAGCCTGAGCAGAATCAACTGCGAAGGCATCCATGCAGTTAAAGCATTTTAAAAGCAGCACACAAGACCTGAATGGTTGAGTGTGCTGCTGCGTATCCATATGAATCTACTACTATGTACTCTTTGGGGCAAATTGCCCCAAAAACTAATTTCCTACATAACGTAAAACGCCATCCCAATTTGAATCCCAATACAATCCACTACAGATTTCCTTTCCTGATGAATCACCATTAACTCCATCCCAGTCCCAATGTGCTCCTAGATCAAGTCCATTTCCAAGGTAGATTTCTGTATGATCTGTTTCATTCAAAAGGATATCTCCCCTTTTTAGATTAGAACGTCCGCTTATAACAGCTTCATTAGAAATATCTCCTAACTCAGATCTAGGAATCCATATCCAATTTCCCGCATTAGTAAATACCAATCGCATTGAATGTGTGGAAGTAATTGGCACATTAAATCCACCTGCATATCTCATTGCTGAACAGATCAATGAAGAGCAATCATAATTTGGATTGCCATTTCTAGTTACCTGAGAATAACCATGACTATCATCATTGGCTATTTGTGTCATCCATGCAATCGCCCTTTCAACCGGTTCCCCTACTGGATCGTTGATTCCTCTTTGTCCTCCAGGTATCAACGCAACTGCCAGTGTTCTTACATTTGTTGATTCATCTTCACTCATTTTGAAACCATATCTTGATTCAATCTCTTTCAAGCATTCTTGTGAATCTGCATCTTTGAAGATCTGCATATACGCTGTATAATCACCATCGCTTACGATAAACTCACCCGTTGTCTTGAAATAATAAAATGAGACAGATTGTGCAAGATAATATGAGCGATAATCAGAAGGCTTATACTTAGATATGCCTTGGTATTCCGGACTATTTATCCAGGCTTTTACACTTTCTTCTATGCCTTCCATATCTGCATTTCCGTTCAGACCTTTGAAGAAGGATACGATTGCATTCGTAGCAGTCGCTACAGGCTGCAGAACGGCACCAATTGCCATAATAGGTACCATTCCTATCATCATAAGAAGAAAGCCCGTACAAACCCATTTAAACAGCTTCTCAAAGGATATCTTCATTGTGGTTACTCAACTCCTATTTCCCTTAATTCTTGTTCAGTAGCGATGATTTGAATTGGAATTCTTCTATTGCCGCAAATAAAGATTGCTTGCCCTAATTGGAAATTCTGCAGATAAGTAATTTCATTACTATTGAAGTTGCATAATTTCAATACGTCATTACATGCATCTTTATCCAGGTACATGACGATTTTGTATGTAGAGTTATTAAAAATTGCTTTACCGTGCGTGATGATACTATCATCTGCGAAGTCTCGTGGTTCCTGTGTACCGACAATCATCATACAGTTATACTTTCTGGCACGTCTGTAGAATTGAGCAATCAATGGTGCTGTTGAACCTTGTAGAATCATTGTATGTGCCTCGTCAATAATGAAGGCAGACTGATCATTATTATCCAAACATTGATCCCAGGAAAACTTAAACATAATGTGATTTAAAGCTGCACTCAGATTAGAAGATGCGTTGAATAATGCTTTTGTTCCGAAGGCAATAATCTGTCTTTCTGGATTTGTAAATGTAACTGTTGTATGACCAACAAAGTAAACACTCCATTCAACCATGATACGCTGCATCTTCATTCTTAGATCCATCAAGCGATCCAATTCGACTCTAGCTGCAGTATCTTCTTTTAACTCTTTGATTCTCTCTTCCAGGCATTCATTAAATGTCTCGAATGTAGGCATATCTTCATAACGTAGTCCCTTAAAACTTGCAAATTGTCCATTCTCATCTCTTGTAATGCCAACTTTCGCATATGCTCTAAATGTAATATCACCAGTGAAAGTTAAAGTATCTTCAGAAATATTTGGATATAAGAATTGTAGTACCTGGTTAATATCTTCAATGACATTGTAGATAGCAATCTCAGTATCATACATCTTCTCATCTCCATCTTCTTCCTCTGAAGTTATCTTCTTCAGATCAAAGATATTGATGATATTTCCTTTTTGTCCCCATGCAACATAGGTTCCACCATATTTCTTGGTAAGATTTCTATTCTTATTTTCTGGATCAATCCATACAATCCGGACTTTTCTCTTTATGAGGTCTCTGATAAGAAGTCCCATTGTCGTACTCTTACCTGAACCGGATTTACCAACAACAATCATATTGCCATTGATACGTTGTGTTAAACGGGCTTCACTCTTATGCGTGTTATAGAAGAATGGATCAAACATAATGATTCCCTTATTCTGTAGCTCACATCCTAGTAGCATACCCTTTGGATCTTTCAGTGTTTCAAAAACGTATGGCCATAGTCCTGCAACACCTCTAGATGGTAGCAAGAAACCAAAGTTCTGCTCAACGATAAACGGAGATTTTGCTTTAAAGAATAAAGGACATGATATACGTAGAACAGCCTCTTCTAAATATCTTGCATCTGCAAGCATGAAGCCTATGCTACGCATACGTAGTTTTATATCCTTCACCATTCCTCTTAGACTCTGCAGATCATCTGCATAAACGGACAATACCATAATGACATTATGTGTTCTATCCGTATCACGTAGGATTTCCTGAATATACTCATTCAAAGATGCCAGGTCATTTTGCAGATGTTGTCTGACTTGTGGATCCCTGGTCTGGTAATACTTTCTTTCCTTTTCCTGGTACTCCATTTTCAACCCTTTAGCAATACTTTCATCTGCAGTATCCGTTGTCATAAATAACTTGATATTTGGATTATTTACATAATCGCAAAGAATACCAAGACTGTATCCCTGTGGTAATCGCTTTATCAAGATATTAGATACATATTTCTCGCCTATCATGTAATGATCTGGCTTTAATGAGAAACAAAATGGTGCCATTCTCGATTGTCTGATTGTACTAATCTCTGGAATGAGATTTTCAATAGGTGCATCCCTTGCATCTAATAATGGTTTTGTATTATCTACCAACTCATATTGATCATCATTCGCATTGTATTCCATTTCGACATTTTCATATGAGAATATTCCCCTGGAATAGTAGTAATCTGGCACTGGGGTATTTTCAAAGACATACGCAATGTAGTTATAAAAATCGAATTCATTCAGCTTTTTTGGCTGGAAGCCAGCAACAGAAAACTCATTAAACAATTCCCAATAATTTTTATCCAACTCTTTTGGATCGCTAGAACGGATCATGATAAAGAAATTTAATTCTTTATATGCATCACAGAAACTGTCTAATTTGTCGATATCTCCATCCATCAGTGTCTGGATAATACGATCGTCTTCCATTCTCTGTCCTTCAATAATCTGATCAATATATGATTGGACATCAACTTTTGTTAATACAAAACTGTAATACATTTTAAAGCGTAACTTATTCAAACAAATTCTCAGTCCATCGACATGTCTAACCTGCTCTTCATAGTCATCTAAGAAAATATCATGTGGATTGACTTTGATACCTCTAATCCATGCTTCCTTGTTGCCATCCTTCAGCAATACATAATCTTCACCAACTTCACGGATATTCATCCAATCCATTGTTGTATTTACTTTTTTTCGTAAAGTTTTTGTGTCCTTCTTTGCTTTTTTCAGCCTATCTTTTTGTTTCTTTTCTAGGCTCGTTAGTTTTCTTATTTTATTCATGGCTTAACTTCCTCATCTATTGAACTTCCACCAGTATTTTGATATTCCCCAGCACTTATCCATACTTTTCTTGTACTGCTAAATAAAAAGAGTACATGTAGATACTCTAGCCAGTTGTGATAGATTCCATAAGGTTGAATTAGCATATAACCAATACCTGCAGGAAGTGCCAATAGCACAATTACAACTGCACTTCTTCCTTCCAGTGCAGATAAATATACATACATGAAAAAGAAAGTACTAATAATACCTGCTGCAAGTATTATTAAATCCACCTTTCTATATTTTCCTAAAACCAATTTTCCACTTTTAAAAGGTGCTGGACTATTAAATCTCATTCGTTACTACCTCCTTTAGCTGCATCATACATTCTATGTGCTGCTCTTGCTGCAGTAACAACATGAGACTGTCTACTCTGGATCATTCCACCTCTTGTACGTGTTTGAACAGGTCTAGATAAGCGATTTGCTGACATCTGATATAGACTAGATCCAGCCTGATTTACCATACGTCCAATTCTGCTATTACTATTCATATCTGCAATTCTTCTTGCAATAGAATTACCGTCTTTTGTCATTCGTCTAGGTGTACCTTCGCCATCTCCACTTCCCAATCCACTTATCATGGATGGATTTACACTGCTTTGTGGCATCATAGAGTCATCTAATCCTGGTACTCCACCTGCTATTACCTGGCTTGGGGCAATTTGCCCCAAAGGACTAGCGCCACCACCTTCAGAACCGTTTGTATTTCCGATTCCTGCAAGGATACCTCCAGAGCCACCTGTAAGACCACCTAAAGCTTCTCCGGCAGAATGTAGTAATCCAGTCCCACCTGCTACACGTCCGCCTCCATAAATGGCACTAGCGCCCATTGTAAGAGCCGCTCCAGCAGCCATACCACCAATACCGCTCATTGCAGAAGAAATCATTCCTAATGATTGCATCTGTTGGAATGCAGTGCCTACACCAACATCTCCTCCAAGCAACTGTGCAATACCAGTAGGTGCATTCATTACTGCAGATAAGGCACCGATGAAGAAGATTACTTTTGCTAGTGCAGAAATTGGAACAGCCGGTGTAACCGCCAAAACCAAAATTACTAGCATCATCTGATAAAAATTGGTTAAAAAATCAGCTAAGCATAATTTCCACCATATCGAGAAGGTATTATTGTCTGGATCAAACATTCCAGAAAATACCCATGGTGAAATCAATATCTTCAATAGAAGATTAATAATGCGCTGTGCAACTTGAATTCCTATAAACACAAATAAAAAGTCTGCCACACCAGCAGAGACTCCAGCAAATACAATATCAAAAGCAGACGGATAAATTAGATAAGCATCTTTTGTTGCATTCAGTTTATTAATATCAATCGTATCTAATTTAACTTCAGAAACATCACTTCCACCATATCCTGCAGCAACCATTATTGATGATGGTTTTGTATTCTCATCAAAACCTGTAATCAATGTACCTATGCTTTTTGTTAATCCACTTGAAATACCAGAGACTCCTTTAAAGAACCCTGGCATGAGTAAGATAACAATTCCTAAAATAGCAAACTTTTTAAATACATCCGTTGGACTAAACTTTAATATCTTTTCTTCATCCGTTATTGTCTGTAAATAATAAAATACAAATCGAATGATGATTAAGGAACCTGTTAAAACAAGCAACCCAGTCCACCAATTCCAAATAAAATCAAAATTTCCTAGATTCAATCCTATTAATTCTTTTAAGATTTTATAGATTTGATCCATTAATTCAAATGAGAATTTACAGAAGAACCAGATCATATTTCTAATCATGTCCAACAGCATATCTCCTGGTTTCATTTCCTCACATCCTTTCTCTTTAAAAACTTGGGGCAATTTGCCCCAGACTCTTTAAAGTCCAAAAACTTTCATGATTGCTGATAAGGCTTCAACAACAACTGCACCAGTAACAATCTTTACAACTGACTTTGACCATGGTTTCTGTTCTTGCTCAGCTTCATCTTTTCCTGTCCACTTGATATAAACCCAAATGCTTGCCGCTAAAGCCGCCAAAGGTACAAACCATAATAAGAAACTTGTTAATGGTTTAAAGAATGTCTCTACAAGTGATTTAGCTTCTCCTTCATTAAATGTTAATCCTTCAGCATGTGTAGTCATTATGTTCAATGCAGTTACAGATACTGTAGTAATTGCTGCAGATACTTTATTTCTAATATTCTTCATGTTAATTTCCTTCTTTCTAATTAAAAACTTATTCCTTCATCTTCAAAGCCCATCCCTACAATGCCTTCATTCATAATGCTTGCATCACTGGATAATACTTCCTGATTTTTATGTATTAATCTAAAACCAGCATTGATTAGAATTGCATCTCGTAAGGTTTCATATGTAGCACTCTTTTCCTCTTCAGAATCGCCCTTCTTATACGCATCGAACTTATCATTAATCCAGTCCTGATGTTCATCCAGGCATCTATATTCCATCTCAGATACTCTCTCATTTAAAAAATCATCCTTGATTTTCTCCTGAATGTATTTGGAATAATCCTGTTGATTCTCCTCTTGCAACTTTTCTTGGTGTATTTTCTCTCTTGCAATTGGTGCCTGCTCCTGGATATAATCACTAATCTTTTCTGCATCTTTGATTGCTTGGAAAAGAATCTTTGGATCATTTTTTAATATTTCAATCCAAGATTGAATATACGCTTTATGATTATCTAATAGTTTAGCTTCAGTTGGCATATGTAGATCTGCAAAAAGAATAGATGATGCAATCTCTGCTCTCAGTTCTTCTTCAGCATATTCAGCACTTCCAAATCTTCCACTCAAATCCCTATTCAAGCGTTTCTCTGCTCCAGTAGAGTGTGCCGTTTCATGCAATCGTGTCGCATAATAATCCTCAATTGTTTCAAATGAATCCTTTGTAGGTAATACGATCTTGTCATCTTTCACACTATAGAATGCTCGATCACCATAATGATTTAACTCAACACCCATTGTTTTTAAAGCTTCATCACAAAACTCTTGTAAAGCAGGCATAGATACCGTGTGTTCTCTTCGCTTTGTACGCTCAGGTACACCTTCTATACATGAGTAGTTAAATACTGTATAAGTACGTAACATCACTGCATAGTTCTTTGCTTCAGTTGGATCATCACCAACAATCTTTGCATATTCCACAAAATCAATACTTTGCTTTGTTTCACGATTGATCATCTTGGCTATTTCTACTGGCACTCCTTCAGAACCCTTTTTCAAGTGCCATTTTTGATTAGGATGATATTTATTATCCTTATCAGCAATCTGATTGAATGTAGCCCATCTAGTATCTTCATACCCTCTTTTAGTCGCAATGTATTCCAGCAGTAGGTAATTAATTCCTCTATACCTTGTTTTTGAAATAGGATTTTCTGGTCGTGAACCTTGCCATGTCTTTTCCCAAGGGATCACGTTTTCTTCTAATGATTTTAGGTAGAACTCCGCAAGCTGCTCTCTTGTCTTCGTAACAAACTTTTTATTTTCTGACATAGAACAGGATCTCCTCATCTGGATTTTCTTCTAATAGAGATGACTCTTCATCTTCTTCATTGATCGTTTTCAATAATTCTTTAAAGTCATCCTCTGTCATCTCTATCTCTCGTCTTTTCTCCATCTATTGCTTTCCTTTCCTGGGGCAAATTGCCCCAAATCTTTTAAAATCACTTATAACTAATCTGATAAAATCTCTAAACACATGACATAAATCAACTCATCAAAAGAAATGATTTGTTGTTCTCTACCATTCTTAATGGTGTATTTACTATATTTTTTATCCTCGATGATTAGACTATTTAATTCAGCCTTATCTACTTTCGCTTTTGAAAGATCCAAAATTACATAATAGCCTTCATATCTAGAACCTTTTGGAAAATATACTTTATACTCTTGTCCATCCAACTTCATTGGATCAACTTTTATCCGTAGTTGATTAAATCCCTCCTGCATCCAAATCTCCTATCTTTACCATTATCTTTGCGATTTCCATTGTGATTCTTGAAATGAGATCATCTGTAACTACTTCAAAGTTTCTCTTTGGTGTCGCATATCCTTGAAATGTAATCTCTGGATACTTGAGAACCATTAATACTTTATCTTTGATGGCTACCTTGTAATACAATCTCTTATTGTGAATTACAGATTCTAAGCTTTGAATCTTATACCGTTCTATTCGATGGATTGCATCTCTAGCATCACCTAGATAAATAAAATTACAGCATTTTTCTAAAATAGGAATTCCATTGAAGAAAATATCAAAAGTAACATTATTCTGTTCCTTTGTATTTAGTTCGATTGTTACACCTTTTCTCAATAACTTAGAGAATCTACTTTCCATCGCTTTCTTTAACTCATGCACTGAGCTATAACTGGTACTGAACTCATTTTTTATTGAAGAAATCTGACTATAATAAATCAAATCAATCCCATTCTTATCTGGAATCGTGTACCAGTATTCATATATCATTTCCTCACATCCTTTCTCTTTAAAAACTTGGGGCAATTTGCCCCAAGCATTCTTAATCAAAATCAATTCCATCATCTTCCATGGAGACATTCTCCAATAAAGATGAATTATTATCCTCTAGAGGGACTACGACCTCTTGCTGTGTTTCTATCACTTCTAGTTCTACGGATGTTGTATCTTTTGTTTGACTTTTAACTGATGCCTTACTATAATCAGCTTCAGATAAAGCATCTATTGTTTCTTGGGGCAATTGGAAGCCCGCAGAAGATTCAAGAGATGCTTTTGTTATTTCACCAGTGGTTGAAGGTAATTCGCTTTTTTCTACTTGCTTCTGTATAGCAGATGATATATTATCTGTATGCAGAGATAAGCTGTCTGGGACAAATTGTAAGTCCTGAGACGTTATCTCTTTTATTTGACTTTTATTAAATGACCCACTATAATCAATTACAGATAAAGCATCTATTATTTCTCGGGGCAATTGTAAGCCCGCATGAGATTTAATAGATGCTTTTGTTTTATCGTTGCAGTAGAAAGTTTTATTTTCCTCAAATGTTCTACGCATAAATTCTTGAAAATCATTTCTCTCATAGATTGATGTAATTTCGTGAACTTCAATCATTTTTATATTTTTATCATATCTACATATTGCAATAACTGGTTTCTTCTGTATTTCCCCAACCTCATCTAGTAGGAATATTCTACTTGTATCCTGTACTAAACTATCAAATGCTAGATAACTTTTATCTAGCATCTCATTAATTCTACTCACAAAAGAATATCCAAGTTGGTGTTTTTCACGTAGTTTGATAACTGTTGATACGTTAATAACAATTGGTTTTAATTCATCCAATCCACCAGCATATGCTATGGTTTTAGATTCTGGAGACACAATCATTGGATTCCGGACGTTATACACTCCGCTGGATAGATCAATTAATTGTCTGTCAAACGAATCAATGCTTCCATCTTCGTGTACTACATCCCCGTTTATCCTTCTAAGTTCCTCTAGACTCATATTTTACAGCCTCTATTCTTCCTCATTTGAATTCTTATTTGAAGTCAAATGACAGTCATCCACATACACTTCTGTAATGTACACTTTCTTGTCTTCCTTCTCATATGAACGTGTATGTAACTGCCCTTCCAACTCAATATGCTTGCCCTTCTTACCATAAGAACCTAAATAATCAGAAACTTGTCCCCAGGCAACGCAATTAATAAAGTCTGCAGCATCTTCTTTGGATCTTGTACGTTGCACAGCAACTGTAAAATTTGCTACATGCTTCCCACTTTCACCTTCTGTAACTCTCACTTCAACATCTTTCACTAAATTGCCTGATAAAATTACTCTGTTGTTCCACATTTTTTATTTCTCCTCTCTCTGTTTAC
>JABZMB010000051.1 GCA_015256455.1 Solobacterium sp.
CAATATGAAATCAGTAACTTTGCGAAAGCAGGTATGATTTCACAACATAACTGTGCGTATTGGAACTACCAAGACTTCTATGGAATCGGCTGCGGTGCAAGTGGTCTTGAAGGAAGTACACGTTATGATATTCCAAAGAACGTAAGAAAGTACATCGAAGATCCTTCTATCAAAGACACAATTGATTTATCACTCCAAGAACAAATGTTTGAGGCAGTAATGATGGGACTTCGCCTAAAAGAAGGGATGCATATCCAGCTCTTTGAAGAAAGGTTTCACACATCCGTATTAGAAGTATATAGTACTCAGATTAAAAAGTTATGCAACGAAGGAAAACTCATACTTGAGGGAAATCGTCTTCGTTGTAGTGAAGAAGGCTTTGAAATTCTAAATAGTATCTTGTTGGAGTTTATGTAATTAAAAACTTAGAACTAGTATTCTAAGTTTTTAATTGGGAGTAAAGAATATAGATTGATGTTTAGAATTTATACAAATAAGTTAACGAATGAAATAATATTTCACTAAATGATATTTTTCTGGATCTTTGTTAGTAAAATAACATTTTATCTTTTAAACAATTTAATTGTTGTGTAATATTGATAAGAACAACAACTAGCGACAACAAATCAAATATTTTGGGAGATAGATAAGAAAGGAAATTATTTGTAATGAAGAAACTAGCTAAGATTACTTTGGCAACACTTGCCACAACATCCATCATTTCACAAACAATTACTGTACAGGCAGAAGAAACTGCAGATGCGGTCAACCAAGCAAGACAAGCAGTCAATGCAACTCAGCAAGAAGTTGATAAAGCACAAAATGAAGTGAATCAAGCAAAGAAAGATGCAGATGAAAAAAAGAAACAATACGATGCATATGTTGATAGTGAATCATCCGCAAAGCAAGAACTAGAGACAGCAGAACAAAACCTAAAAAATGCAAAAGAGTTATCTACACAGGCTAATGATGAAGCAAAGAAAAATCAGGCACAAACTGCTGTAGATGCGGCACAGCAAGAATACGATACAGCAGTACAGACATCTGAACAGAAAAAACAAACTGCTGATACAGCAAAAGCAGTAGCTGACCAAAAAAAGAATATTTCGGATGAGAAAGAAAAAGTAGTTGAAACTGCTCAAAATGATGTTAATGAAAAGTTGGAAGCAAAAAATCAGGCTTCAGCTGACAAAGATGCAAAAAATTCTGCTTTTGAAGCTGCTAAGAAAGTTACAGATACAAAGAAAGATGAGTTGGAAAAAGCTACAGAAGAACATACTAAACTGAGCGATCCAGCAGCAAAAACAAATCTTCAAAATGAATTAAACGATACAAATGCAAAGATTTTAGATACAAAACAAGAAATCGTTACAAATAAAAATACTATTAGTGACAAACAAACAAATGTTGATGAAAAAGAACAGAAATTATCAGAACTAACTACAAAACAGGTGGAATTAGAACAAAAGAAGGATGAGGCTCAACAGAAAGTAACACAAGCAGATAGTGAAAAGGCAAAAGCTGATGCAGACAAAACAACTGCTCAAAATGCTTTGGATTCTGCAAAAGAAGATAAACAAAATGCAGAAACAGCTGTTTCGGACCAGCAGAATAAGGTTACTAATATAGAAAATGAACTTCATGCACTAGAAAACGGGACGGTTCCAACAACTGAATTAGACGCTGCAAGAACTGAAATGGAAGCAAAAGAAAAAGAAAAAGAAATTGCTTTAAAGAAACAGGCTGAAGAGCGTAAGAAGGCTGAAGAAGAAAAGAGTAAAAAAGAGGACGCTAAGCGTGAGCAATTAAACAAGGATGTTACAGATGCAAAAAATGAGAAAGATGCCATTGCGCAGCAGATTGCTAACGCAAGCGAACAGGCAAAGAAGGGATTCGATGGTTTCTTAGATTGGGCAAAAGTAAAGTTTGCAAATGACGAAAACACATTAGAAGACATTAAAAATGCCGTGAAGGCTTTACATAAATATCCAGCAGGAATGATTGTTGGTGACGAAAACGATGCTACAAGCCTACGTAACGTTAAGGAAGCATTAAAGGTTCTCATTAAGTATAATGAACAGCGTGTAAACGATGAACACTTCCCGAATCTAAAGCCATTAGGAACAACATTCTATATGATGGCAACAGCAATCTCTAATGCAGATAACTCAGCAGACCCAGCAAAGGGACACACAAAGCACTTCCAGGTTGGTGAAAACTTAGCATGGGGCTATACAGATCCTAATAAGGGTTGGTATGAAGACGAAAAGCTTGTATGGGAAGCGTTACAGGAATTTACAGCCAAATACTTAGCAGAACACCCAGGCGTAAACATTAACAAGATAGGTCCTGAAAAGACAGCATTTGATAAGGCATGGACAAATTATGCAAAGAACGAGAAAAAGTTCTTCAACATCCAAACAGGTCACTATACAAACGCAGTAAACGGAAACTATATCGTAACAGGTATTGGACGTAGTACAGTAGCCAACAAGCGTGGCAAGATGGTTTATGATGACAACCTCAAGAAGTTCGTTGAAGTTGGTGGCGATAATAAGTACACTGAGGATCAGTTAGATTCTTACGGAATTACATTTAGCCAGACATTCTCAACGGACACCGAAGGAAATGGTCCAAAGGCTGAAAAGATCTATACAATTGCAGAGTTCACAAATCTCTTTGATGAGTATATGGACACTGTAGATACAACTAAGCTAAACGCTAAGTTAGACGAAGCAAATAAGAAGTATAACGATGCGGTAACAGCTCGTGATGCATATAAAGGCGAACCAGCGTTAGGTGAACGTGAAGTATTACCTGAAGAAAAGGCATATGATGCAGCAGTTGAGGAGTATCGTAAAGCAAAGGTTGCATATGATGCTAAGGTTGCTAATGTTGAACAATCTAAAGAAGATACTAAGAAGAAACTAGCTGAGGCTAAGGCTGAATTAGAAAACTTAAAGAAGTCACGCGATAAACAGTCTTCTGTTGTGGCCCAAAAACAAGCTGAATATGATGCTATGGTTTCTAAGGCTACAGATGCTACTAATAAAGCTTCAGTAGCACATAATGAATTAGATACGATTACACAGGATGTAAATGACAATGCTACTAAAGTTGAAACTGCTAAGCAAACTAAGGCTCAAGCTGAAACTGAATTAGCTCAAGCAAAAGATGCATTGAAGACAACGGAATCAAAATTGGCTGAATTGGAAAATAAGAAATCTGATTTAGAAAATAAGATTACAAATTATGATCAAGAGTTACAAAAGTTAGCAGATAAGGTGTCAGACTTACAAACACAAGTGCAAGCTGCTGAAACAGAACAGCTAGCTGCACAACAAGCATTGACAGCATCTCAGACTTCAGAAACAAATGCAATAAACGCTTTAAATAGTGCTAATACTGTATTAACTAATGCAAAAACTGTTTATAATACTGCTAAGCAGGACTATGATGCGGCAAATACTATGTATGAACAAGCTAAAGTTGCATTAGAAACTGCAAATAAGGATGTCACTGAGAAATCAAAGAAGTTAAATGATGCAAAAGTTGAACTCGCTAAGTACGATCCAGTTGCTGCAGCAAATTTATTGCATGATACACAAGCAGCGTATGATGCAGCTCTTGCTAATTTGAATACTGCACAAGCTAATGTTGCAGCTCAACAGACTATTGTTAATGATGCAAATCAAACGCTTGCGGAAAAACAAGCAATCTTGGATGCATTACTTGCAAAATATCAGGATTTAATGAATAAGTATAATGCTAGCGTAGCTGCAAATAATGCTTATATCGCATCACAACAGGCTAATAATCCTTTGAATACAGGTGTTATTACATATGTACCAAGTTCTTCGACATCATCTACTGACAAAACAGTTTCTAATTCAAAGAATGAACCAAATAAGAATAATGAAAAGAAAGATGATAAAAAGACAGATGATGAAAAGAAGGATGATAAGAAAAATGATTCGAAAACATCTGAAGATTCATCTAAGCAAAATGAAAATGATAGCGATTCAGCAAAAACAAATAATGCTTTACCAATTGGAATTGGCATCCTAGCGACAGGTGCAATTGCTGGAATAGGTTTCATTATCGTTAAAAAGAAGCGTGAAGAAGAATAATTAGAAATAGGAGGCTAGTCCTCCTGTTTCTATTCTTCAAATAATGATCACAAGAGGGAATATATTGCATACACAGAGATTGTATGCTATTATCTAATGGCTTTCTTGCTGGGGATGACGTATCCTCAAAAGTTATGCTCGGTTTGGAAGTTCTATAGAAAGAAAGAGGAAAATAAAATGTTAACAAAGGAAACAGTAGCTCAGATTGCTAAAGATTTTGGACGTAAGGAAGGCGACACAGGTTCTGTTGAAGTACAGGTTGCTCTATTAACACAGCAAATCAACACATTAACAGTACACATGCAGGCTAATAAGAAGGACTATTCTTCTAACCGTGGTTTATTAAAGATGGTTGGTCGTAGAAGAAAGATGCTTGATTACCTCAAGAAGCATGACGTTAACCGTTACCGTGAATTAGTTCAGAAGTTAGGTTTAAGAAAGTAATTGTAAAAGCAGTCATTAGACTGCTTTTTTTGTATTTCAGGTGTACAATTATATTGGAAAAGAGTCAAAACTCATGAGCTATATTACATTTCAAGAAGTTAAAAAAACATATCATGTTGGCGAAATTGATATTCATGCCTTGGATGGAGTCAACTTTGAAGTCGAAAAGGGACAGGTTGTCATTGTGGCTGGTGCCAGTGGTGCTGGCAAGAGTACAATCCTAAACATCCTTGGTGGAATGGATACTGTCACCAGTGGGAAAGTGATTGTGGATGGTAAATATGTTGATGCGATGAATGAAAAAGAATTAACAGACTACCGTCGTTTTGATATTGGTTTTGTATTCCAATTCTATAACTTAGTGCAGAATCTAACGGCTTTAGAAAATGTAGAATTAGCTTCCGAAATTTGTAAAGATCCACTTGACCCAGCAACGGTTTTAGAACAGGTAGGTTTACAAAATCGTATGCATAATTTTCCTGCTCAGTTATCTGGTGGTGAACAACAGCGTGTGGCGATAGCTAGAGCGATTGCCAAGAATCCTAAGTTACTTTTATGTGATGAGCCAACCGGTGCCTTAGACTATGTGACAGGAAAACAGATATTACAGTTATTACAGGATACAGCACGTTTGCATGGAATGACTGTTATTATCATTACTCATAATCTAGCAATTTGTCCGATGGGAGATTTAGTCTGCCATGTTAAAAATGGAAAAGTCATCTCTATTGAAAAGAATGATCATCCAAAGGATATAACGGAGATAGAGTGGTAATGGCGAAAAAGGTATTTCATAAAAATGTATTTCGCTTAATCAAGTCGACAAAAGGTCGATTCTTTTCACTATCCGCAATCGTATCGATTGGTGTAGCGTTTTTTATTGGTGTCAGTGCAAGTGCACCAATGATGGCTGCTAGTGTAGATTACTATGATGATAGTTATGACTTAAAGGATTTTACGATCTACTCGAATTATGGATTCAAAGAGGATGATATAGAAGCCTTAAAGAAGGTTGATTATATCAGTACAGTTGAGCCAGGTTACTTTGTGGATGAGATTGCCACGAGTGGTGAAGGAACACAACTTGTACGTATACACTCTTATGATTCAACACATACAATTAATCGATTTAAGCTTGTAGAAGGACGTATGCCGCAAAATGACCATGAGGTTGTTGCGGAGCGTAGTGGAAATATTAAATCTGGTTTTGAAGTAGGGGATACTGTAAAACTGTCACTTCCTGATGGTTCTAGAAGTGGTGTTTTACCAGTGCAGGAAGTAACGGTTGTCGGTGTAATTGATACACCTCTATATCTAAATATGTCTAAAGAAACAAGTACTTTAGATAACTTACCAATTAATTCATATCTCTATATTCCTTCTTCTGCATTTGATTCTTCGAATTATTTAGAACTAAATATATTAACGGAAGATGGTAAAAAATTATCTTCATTTTCAGATTCGTATGATACTTACATCGCGGAAGTAAAACAGAAGATTGAAGCACTTGCGTCAACACAACAAACAGAAACTGCACATAAGATTAAAGAAGACGCAATGAGCGAGTACAACGATGGTATGCAAAAGTACATCGATGGAACAAAGCAATACCAAGATGCACTAGATAGCTATCAAAAAGAAATTGCGGATGCTCAACAAAAACTATCTGAAAGTAGAGCAGATGTCGCTAGTGGGGAAGTAGAGATTGCGAATGCAAAAGATAAACTTGTTAGTGCGCAAAATGCTTTAAATACAGAAAAGCTTAACCGACAAGCAGAGCTTGATCATCAACAGGAAATCATCAACCTGAATCGTGCAACACTAGAATCCAGTCAACAAACTTTAAATGATCAAAAGTCTACTCTGGAACAGAATGAGCACGATCTTACCATAGCCTTAACTGCGATACCGGATGCGATTTCTTTATATCAAACAGAAATTCAATTTAGACAAGGTATCGCACAATATGGAATTAGTCCGACAACACCAGTATCGCTTTTAACAATGTTTCGAGCTGATTTAAGACAGTTATGTGATGCAATGTTTCCAGAAGGATATGCTGGCAAAACAATTGGGGATTTACAGAGTGCTTTAGATGATCACTTACAACAAATCGATCAAAACTTCTCATTGACTGCCTCTACAAAGGAAGATCGATTAGTTGAGTTACAGAACTTACAAACACAATATACAAATGACCTAGCAACTGTTCAGAATGCTTTGACAGTGACGATTCCTGCATCTCAACAACAAATTACAGATGGTTTAACTGCACTTGACCAAGCTCAACAACAACTCGGCCAAGGACAGTCTACGTTAAACCAAAAGATTGCGGATGGTCAGGCTGATATTGATGCAGGTTGGCAAGCAGTATACACAAACGAAAATAAACTGGCAGACGCAAGAGTACAGATTGCGGATGGTGAAGCACAATTAAATACTGCAATTACAGAAGGCACAAAGAAGTTAAATGATGCATTAGAAGAGTTAAATCTTTCGAAGGCAAAGCTAGCGGATGCGAAAAAGAAAATTGATGATTTAGCGGAAGGAAAGTGGACAATACTAGATCGTAAATCACATTATGCAAGTGTGACATTCAAGAATACCATACAGCAAATGGAGGCTATTTCTCGTGTATTCCCTGCATTCTTTATCTTGGTTGCAGCACTTGTGTGTCTAACAACAATGACACGTCTTGTTGAAGAACAACGTAATGAAATTGGTACTTTGCGAGCACTAGGATATACAAAGTGGCAGTGCACGTTGAAGTATTTATTCTATGCAATCTCTGCAACCCTGATTGGTATTGTTGTGGGAAGTATACTAGGACTGAGTTCTTTCCCATTGATTATTTATCATGCATGGAGAATGATGTATATCTTACCTCCAATTCGCTTTGTAGTACCTTCAGGTCTAATTAGCTTAACAGCGATGGTATTTATTTTTGCGATGAGTATTGCGACTTGGTTTGCATGCAAGGCAGATACACAGGACGTCCCATCACAACTGATGCGACCAAAAGCACCACCAATGGGTAAGAAGACATTCTTGGAGAATATTCCATTGATTTGGAATCATCTTAGCTTTACGGATAAAGTAACGATGCGTAATATCTTCCGTTATAAAAAACGGTTTTTTATGACGATTGTAGGTGTCGCAGGATGTACTGCACTCATGTTAATTGGATTTGGTATTCGTGATTCCATTTTGAACATGGTAGATATTAACTTTAAAGATATTATCCAGTATGATGGCATGGTTAGTTTTGAAGATGACGCAAGTGAACAAGTAAAAGCGGAAGCTTTAAAAGAGATAAAATCAACTGAGAATGTTATAGATGCGCATATTGGCTTTGTTTATACAAGTAAGACGTATGATGATAGGGTTGATGAGACTGCTTCAGTTCATGTTTTTGATTCAAAAGAAATCAACCGTGAGTTTAACTTACGTACACGAATTGGCCATAAACCTATTTCACTAACTGATGATGGTGTTATCATCAATGAAAAGTTAGCTGAGAATCTAGGTGTTCATGTTGGAAATAAGATTACCATCGAAGATGCAGATGGAAATCCACATGAGGTAAACGTTAGTGGTATTACAGAAATGTATATCAATCATTTTGTCATAATGAGTCGTCAGTATTACAAAGAAGTATTTGGTAAAGAAGCTGTTAGTAATATCATCTACCTATCTACGACCGGTGATGATGCGGCCCAAAAGCTACTAGCAAATGATATTTCAACGATGCAAGGTGTTGAAGGTGTTTCATTGTATAGTGGTCAACTTGATAACTTCAATTCTATGGTTAAAGGTTTAAATGGTATTATTTGGGTACTAATCATATCGAGTATGTTACTAGCATTTGTTGTACTAAGTAATTTAATTACAGTTAATATCAGTGAAAGACAACGTGAGATTGCGACCTTAAAGGTTCTTGGTTTTAGAAGGGCTGAGGTTAAGAAGTATATCTTTAAAGAAAACAATCTGCTTGCTGGAATTGGTGGTATTGTTGGAATTCCAGTGGGTATCGCATTACATCGTTATATAATGCGTACTGTAGAGATGGACTATTTGATGTTTGGAAGAAACATTGAATGGATAAGCTTCTTCTATGCATTTGTATTAACGATACTATTTAGTGTGATAGTCAATCGTATGATGACTAAGAGACTAAATGACATTCGTATGGTAGAGAGTCTAAAGAGTGTAGAATAATGAATTATACCTATATACTTGAATGTGAAGA
>JABZMB010000052.1 GCA_015256455.1 Solobacterium sp.
AAGCACCTCTTAGTGAAGAGGGTATGAAAAAGGTACTAGAAGAGTTAACACTTTATATGGCAGGTGATCGTCGATTCTATATTGCCTTCTATCCAAAGGAAGAGGTCATTACAAACGATTATATTCAAGCATCTGATATTGACCGCGTTGATTTAATGCAGGCAACTGATGATGAAAAGTATCTTCCTGTATTTTCTACATTAAAAGGTCTACAAGAGTTCAAACCAACTTTACAGAAAGATGAACACATCTATGTTGTCACAAAACAAGACTTATTAGATTTTTTAAATATAAACACAAAAGTTGCAGCAGCTGTACTAAATCCACTTGTGGATGATTTACTGTTGTATCGCATGCAACTACAGAATCTTATTCAAGTACAAGCAGAACAAGTATAAAAGCCCTGGATTGAATCCTGGGCTTTCCTTTAGTATTTATTTTCCATACCCATGTATGCATGAAAATCACGGAATACATCTTCTTGGAAAGATTCATCTTCTTGACTAATTTCATCTTGTCTTGCAAAGAAGTTTTGTTGAGCATATTGGAAGACTTTCTGCTCAAGGCGCATGACCTCTTTGGACACCTTCGCATTTGGACATCTTGTGTCAAACATGTGGAAACAACCTTCATATTCCTTTAACATGATTGTAACACCTGCCTTATACAGATGTTTCATATAGGTTACTGTTTCTTCATGGAATGGGCCTAATGTTCCTACAACTGTAAATGTTGGTGGAAGATTACGAAAATCCTTTAATCTTGCGGGTGCACAATACACTGGCACATCCTGCAGATTACGTTTATATAACTGCCAATAAAAATGCTTCTGTGAAGTAGTCCAAGCTAATGTCTCATGTTTATTTTGACTGGATGGACGATCATCAATCATTGGATATAGAGGCATCTGGAATGCAATCTTTACTTCATTCATATCACGTGCATACACAGATAAAGCTGCCACTAGACCACCACCTGCACTTTCACCACCTATAAATAGTTGGTGGGGATTAATATGTAACTTGCATGCATGTTTCTTCATCCACTTAAGTGTTAAGTACGCATCTTCTAAAGCAGCAGGATATGGTGCTTCATAACTCTTGCGATAATCCGGTAACACCATGACTACGTTTCCACTCGCTAGGAAACGCTCTGCATAAGGATAACATTCTTCTGGTAATGCTGTTCCATATCCCCCACCATGAAGCCACAACAGTCCTGTACATTCTTCTTTACTGAATTGATTTGGATAAATAATACAGATACGCAAAGAAGATCCATCATTTCTTAGGATCTCTTTTTCTTCCATATGAGTATTTTTACCAAACCACTTTCCATAAAACTTGCGTTTTAGATTTCTATCACGTTCCCTAATTGCAGTAATAGAATTGAGTGGTTCTTGGTTATTCAACACCGTGCTTGCATATTTACGTAAATCACGATGTATCATATCTGTTGTTATTTCCATCATTCCCCCGATAGCGTATCTATTTTATCATAAATCACTATCTTGAATGATGTCATTCTCCTTGTCTTAAAAACATCTTTAATTCTTCAAGTCTCTTCATTGCTGTTTTACGACCTTCCTCGTAAACTGCACGAATCCTCTTACGGTCATGTTCGATTCTTCCGATATCTAACTTGGCTTCTGGTTGAATTACAAATACGTTATTTTTTGCAACCTCTTGCTTGATATACGCGATCGTATCATTATAATTCTCATGACGTAACTCTAAATCACGAACCATATTCGGATATTTATGATACTTTGCACGAATTGCCTTCATCATACTCTGAGGTTTCTTTACGTAGTTTTCTGGTTGTGTTAATACTACAACATTCTTTTCATAACCCATCTCTTGAAACTTCTTAATTGGAATCGAATCAGAAATACCACCATCAAGATAAACATGTCCATTGATATGTACTGGACTTGCAAATATCGGCATTGATGCAGAAGCACGCACAAAGTCTAACGATTCATTATTAATATCTTTCGCATCGTAATAATAAGGCTCTCCACTTTCAATATCAGTTGCGACCAAATAGAACTTCATTGGATTTTGAGAATATGTTACAGCATCCATTGGGTCTAACTTCTCAGGCAATGTATGATAGCAGAATTCCGCATTGAAAAAGTCTCCTGTCTTTATCCAGGATTGAATACTTGCGTATCTTGGGTCTTTTGCATACTTCATGTTATAACGGAACGCACGACCAATTTGTTTACTCTTGATGTTAACACCAAAGCATGCACCAGCAGATACACCAATTGCGCCATCAAATGTAATATGGTTTTCCATTAATACATCGATAACGCCTGCTGTAAAGATGCCTCGCATCGCACCACCTTCAAGAACTAGTCCTTTTTTCATACTTCATCACCTCAATGCGGTAAGTTTACCATAATTTTTTCTGATATCTTTTTGCTAAGCTCAATATTCACAAAATTAACATAATTTATCAATTAAATCCGTATGATTCATTTTCAAATATCTCGCTGGTATGTAAGCAATCCACAAAGATATCATCTTCATTCATTCTAATTAAACATAGGCCAAGACTTATCAAACGGATAAACTTTTCACTTTCGTGCGCTTCCTCAATATTAAACATATCTTTTATTTTTCTTAAACGATAAACGATTGTATTACGATGCGCATACAACTCTTGTGCCGTTTCAATAACCGAATGATTCTTTAGTTCGTAATAATATAATGTCTTACAATAAACCGTATGATTTTCTTTATCATATTCATATATTTTCTTATATACATCTGGCACTAAGTCAAATCTATCTTTAAGCTGATCTAACATCATGCGCAGCCGGTATTCTTCTATATAATGTACTTTTGCACTAAAACCCTTTGTCTTTAACAAAGACATTACTTCATTCATTTGTTGATATGTTTCTGCCAATTGATAGATATCCTTGATTGCATTTGAAACAACTATTACAACTTGAAATTCTCTAGCAATTTTCTCAAGCAGCTCTGCTTGCCTCTTATCATGTAGGAATAAAAGAAGATTCTTTTGATATAAAAATGGATGTGTATCTGCTAATTCTGTTTCCAGTTTATTCTCTAATGATCGATACGGCATTTGTAAATTTGCGTTATTCGATAAGTCAATCATTGCAAGATGCATATCGTCCATTTCCTCAATCCAGGTATTCGAAATCTGCATTCTAAATAAAGTTGAATTTTGATAATTCCCATCTAATAGATGTGTTAAGATTTCTTCTTCTGTATTTGTGGAAAGAAATTGATTTTCAATCTGTGTTAAAAACTGTTTTGCCAAGATTGTTTCAATTTTATGCATGTCATCATCACTAATCGTTTCTAACGAACCATTTACATCTATACAGAATAAATATCCTATCATTTTATGTTCCGACTGTAGGGTAGAAACTCTGCGTCTCCATGGACTCTCCTCAATCGTCAGGAATACTGGTCTCTCCATTTTTGGTTGCCAATTTAAATTTCTCACGACTTCATAAGATATTTTTTTACTATTGATAGTTGCATCAAAAGGAACATCATGAAAGTCTTCCGGTTTATAATACGCAACCACGTGAAAAGCATCATCTAATATAAGTAGTGGGCATTGTAACAAAGTAGAAGAAACCTTTATCAATTCATCTAAATCCTCTCCACATAAAAACGCATCTATTAATTTTGAAATATCCATCTGCACCTCCAATTATGCTGACAGCACAAAAAGAATACTCACTATTATATGTTCAGAACGATTCATTATCAAATAAAAAGTTATATATTGATTACGTTGTTTTTTAAAGGAGATAGTTATGTCAGAAGAAAAAAAGAATGTTAATATCTGGAAATCATTACAGAAGGTTCCAGCAGGAACAATGTTTGTTCCACTGATTATTGGTGCAATTATCACCACAATTGGTCAAGGAATATTCAATGTAGATATCTGGGCCATATTAGGAAATCCTATGAAGGATATGTTCTCATCCTCTGGTCAGATGTTAATCATTGGCTTGATGTTATTCTTTACAGGTACTGGTGTTAAGGTTTCAGATTTGAAGTCTGCACTTGGTAGAAGTGTTCCACTTATTGTTGTTCGTCTTGTAGTTGCATATGCATTATGTGCAATTTACTACATGCTATTTGGATTTGAAGGTGTATTCGGAATTCCATTCCTGGCAGTTGCATGTGCAATCACAAGTGCTAATGCTGCACTATACATGGGTATTATTTCTCCATTCGGCGATGAAGCTGATAAGGCTGGATTTGGTATCATGTTGATTTGCTCAATGCCGCTATTACCTATCTTGTTCTTAGGTTTCTATGGAACATCTGGATTTGGTATTGCTCAGGTTATGCAGATTATCGCATTATTGATTCCATTTATCTTGGGTATGATTCTCGGTAGTCTTGATGCAGATATTCGTAAAGTATTTGCTGGTGGTAATGCAACTATCTTACCATTCTTGGGATTTGAATTTGGTTCTACAATCAACCTATTCAAAGCACTTGGTATGATTCCACAAGGTATCTTGTTAAGTATTGCATACTTCATTATTGTTATTGGTCCATCTTATTTCGTAGAACGTAACATTCTACATCGTCCAGGATATATCAGTGTTGCCTCTGCATCTCTTGCAGGTGTTGCACTTGCTATTCCTGCAATGGCCGCTTCAAGTAACGCAGCATTTGAACCATATGTTTCACCAACGATTGCAATCTTAGCATTCGTACTAGCAATTACCAATGTTACAGCACCATTCCTTGTTAAAGCTGAATTACAAAGACATCCAGCTGACAACATGGCGAAATAAAAAGGAAAGAAAGAAGGAAATTATTATGCAAAAAGTTTTACAAGTTTCTACACTAAACGCATTAATGTTAGGTGATTTCAACGGAGCAATGACAGTCAAGGACTTATTAAGTGATTGCGATACAGGTATCGGTACATATGAAGGCCTTGATGGTGAAGCTTTAATTGTTGATGGCGTCGCTTATAAAGGAACGGCTGATGGTACTGTTGTTAAAATGTCAGAAACAGATAAGATGGCATTCTCTACAGTTACTAAATTTGATCATTCTGTAAAGGAACAAACAATCACAAATGTTGAGGATATTAAGACATTAAAGGAAAAGTTACAACCTATTGTTGATCAAAATAAGAATATCTTCTACATGTTCTTAGGTCATGCTAAGTTCTCTAAGATGCATGTACGTAGCTGTTATAAATGTGCAAAGCCATATCCTACACTTGCTGAAGCAGCATGTGAACAAAGAGAATATCACTACGAAAATGAAGAAGGACAGATTATTGCAATCTACTGCCCTGATTATGTTGAAGGTATCAACTTACCAGGCTGGCACTTCCACTTCTTATCAGATGATAAGACACATGGTGGTCATATCTTAGGACTAAGTGCTGATGAATTCACATTCAAGATGAATGCTATTCCTGAATTTGATTTAGTACTTCCTACTGATTCTGACTTTGGTAAGTTAAATCTAACAGAAGATTTATCCGAAAGTACAAACGCTGTTGAAGGAAATTAACCCCCCACTATCTTTCAACATAAATGTTTAGCCCTGTATTGCAGGGCTTTTTTTATGCATGCATGAAAAGAACTTTATGACTATTGTTTCTCCATAAAGTTCTTGATTAATTCACGATACTCTTCGATAATTTCTTTCATCTCACGAAGTGAAGAGATAGAAGATAAACGATTCTTATACTCTGATGCATGTGGTAATCCAGCAATATACCAACCGGCCATACCACGCATCATACTAATACCATTTCTTTCACCCTCATATTCACAAAGCTTCTCTGCATAGTGATATGCAAGATCTAACTTTTCATTATAATCAGGTTCTACATAAGTACCACCATTCAGGTATGCATCTACTTCTTGTAAGAAGAATGGTCTTCCTAAAAGTCCACGACCAATCATAATTGCATCACAACCTGTTTCTTCTAACATACGTTTTGCATCTTGTGGTGTACGAATATCACCGTTACCAATGACAGGGATATTCACCGCATCCTTTACTGCTTTGATATATGCATTGTTAGAATGACCAGTATATTGTTGTCCTCGTGTACGACCATGAACTGCTACAGCACTAACACCCGCCTTCTCTGCAAGCTTTGCGATTTCCACACAGTTAATATGATTATTATCCCATCCTGCACGCATCTTCACTGTCACAGGACGATCTGTATGTGTTACCACTGCACGCATGACCTCATATGCAAGTTCCGGTGTCTGCATCAAATAGCTTCCTGAGTGTGCCTTAACAACCTTCTGTACAGGACAGCCCATATTAATATCAATCATGTCGCAATTTGTATTCTTGGTTAGATATTCTGCTGCCTCTGCCATAGTAACCGGATCACAACCAAATAACTGCAAAGCTACAGGATGTTCACCCTCACTGATACGACACATATCTTGTGTTTTTGTATTTTGATAGTGTAATGCTTTATCACTAATCATCTCACTTACCACAAGACCTGCACCATAATCATGCATGATCTCCCGATAGACCGGATTAGAGATACCAGCTAAAGGTGCTGCGATAATCTGATTTTTTAATTCTATATCTCCAATCTTAACCACGCTGCTTTAACTCCAATACTTCTTTTAATTCTTCTGGTGTAAACTGATATTCCTTATTACAGTATTGGCAATGAATATCTGCACCCTTACCATCATCAATCATTTCTTGTAAGTCATGGTCAGAAAGCGTTGCGAGCGCATCCTTGTAGTGTTCATGTGAACAACCACAGTACCAACGTACATCCTTATGTTCTAAGATATTCGCATCTTTAAAGTACATATGAATGATGTCTTCAATCGACATCCCTTCACTGATTAAAGTTGAGACTGGTCTCATCTTTGCGGCAACCACTTCGCATGTACTAATAACTTCCTCTGTTGCGTTTGGAAGTAACTGTAAGATAAATCCACCTGCAGCCAAAATACTACCATCCGGATTTACTAAAACACCCACATTTACAACAGAAGGCGTCTGTTCAGAGAATGCATAGTAATACGCAAAGTCATCACCAACCTCACCTGTCTGAATATTTACCATGCCAGAGAAAGGATCTTTAAGACCCATATCACGAGTTACCGTTAATGTTCCATTTGTACCAATGGCTTTACCAACATCTAAATGTCCATCTTCACGTACAAGATAGATAGAAGGATCTCCAATAAAGCCCTTCACATTTCCACTACCATCCGCTTGCGCAAGAACAGTACCTGCTGGGCCATGTCCATTAAAAATACAAGTTACTTTTTCATAGGAGTTCTTTAAATCGCTACCCATAATGGCTGTAACTGTTAAGGTTCTACCTAAAGCTGCTGCAGAAGTAGCCATACAATGATGTAATTTTCTAGCTTCTTCCACGATATCTGTTGTATCTACTGCGTGGATTCTAACACTACCACCCAACGCATCTGCGATTACAATTTGATTTCTCATTTCTTTAACCTCCTCATGCATCGTTGATTCAGATTCCGAATTCTCTTCTCGTCCAACTTCACGATCTCACGGTCCGCCGTCATAATACCGTTGCACTCATCTTCCACATCCGTTAACTGTGTAAATACACAAGCAGTTAATCCTTTAGGAATATTACGAATAATACTATCTTCATACAACTTACGAATCGCTGTATTTAACTTTAACTTATCTGTAAATTTTTTGTAACCATAAAGCTTTTGAGCGAGACTATGACCTGGAATTAAATAGGAATAACCTCCAAACTCAGATAAGATTGACATTCTCTTTTCATGATTCTGCGGATTTGTATAGGTATGGAAATATACATGACGACTGTAGAAGTCCCCCGCACCTTGATCATGCCAACCACTAGCACTATCCACAAAACGTGTTAAGTCCATCAATTGAATATGCTTAGTTATTTTAGCACTATCAAACTGTCCCCAACCTTCATTGAAAGGAACCCACGCAAATATAGATACAACATTATACAAGTTATGAATCATCGCATGTAATTCATCATAGTAGGCTTTCTTACCCCACTCATCACCTCTACCAAGGTGTTTTTGTTTCTGGTCATTCATACGCGTGATATTTAAGTGCGGTAAATATAAAGTGGTTAGTTTACTAGGCTGTCCACCATTTGGCATATCCTGCATGACAAGCATACCCAATCTGTCCGCATGATAATACCAACGACGAGATTCCACTTTGACATGCTTGCGTATCATATTAAAGCCCAACTCTTTTACTTTCTGAATATCATAAATCATCATCTCATCATCAGGATACGTTAAATTTCCCTCTGGCGTATAACCTTGATCGAGCACACCACTTAAGAATACTGGTTCATGATTTAAACAGAAACGAGGATAGCCTTTTTCATCCTTTTCACAGGTGAAACAGCGCATACCAAAATAACTCTTAACGATATCATCCTCTGTTTCAATATATAAGTCATATAAGAAAGGATCTTCCAATGTCCATGGATGCATGTCCTCCAAGTAGATTTCATTACGCATCTCAGCAGTCATCTCATGATAAATCATCTTCCCTGCTGCACTGATGGTAATTGTTGCATGATTAAAATCACCTTCCATCTCTAGATAAACAGTTTGTCTATCATAGTTTGGTGTAATCTTTAATGCATGTACTCC
>JABZMB010000053.1 GCA_015256455.1 Solobacterium sp.
CCTCTACACCACTCTCTTTCAAGATAGATATTGTCTTTTCAACATCTTCTGGGGATACGATCATTGCCATACCAATTCCCATGTTAAAGGTATTGAACATATCATGTTCAGGAATATTTCCTTTTTCTTGTAATAAGTTAAATATTGGTAAGATTGGCCAACTACCCTTTGTAATACTCGCGTTTAGTGTTTCATTATATGCACGTGGTAGGTTCTCATAGAAACCTCCACCTGTGATATGAGCAATCGATTTCACATTCACTTCTTTTAAAACATGCAGTACAGGTTTTACATATAGTCTTGTTGGTGTTAACAATGTTTCACCTAGAGGTTTTCCTAATACATCTGCGTAATCTTGTAATGTAGTACCTGCATCAATATTAAAAACTTTACGAACAAGAGAGAAACCATTGGAATGTACTCCACTAGATGCTAGGCCAATCATAACATCTCCTACTTTTACATTATTTTTATCAAGAATCTTTTCTTCATCTACGATACCAACTGTAAAACCAGCAAGATCATATTCATCTTCTGGGTAGAATCCTGGCATCTCTGCCGTCTCTCCACCAATGAGTGCACAGCCACTTTCAACACATCCATCTGCGACACCCTTGACAATTTCTGCTATCTTTTCAGGATTATTTTTTCCACATGCAATATAGTCTAAGAAGAAGAGTGGTTGTGCACCTACGCATACAACATCATTGACACACATCGCAACACAATCGATACCGACTGTATCATGTTTATCTAACAACATCGCAAGCTTTAGCTTTGTGCCAACACCATCTGTACCAGATACAAGTACTGGTTTCTTCATGCCTGTCATATCTGGCGCAAATAATCCGCCAAAACCACCGATGGAATCTAATACACCTGATGTAGTAGTACGAGATACATGTTTCTTCATCAGTTCTACTGCTTGATATCCAGCAGTTACATCAACACCTGCAGCCTTATAAGCATCACTATAACTCTTCGTCATGTTTGCTCTCCTTCTTTTCGATTTTCATTTCAAATTTTGATTTTTCAGAATGCTTAGGGATTGGTGCAGGATACTTCTCTGTAAAACATCCTGTACAAAAATCACAATTCGCATCCGATGCCATCTTCTTTACACCATCTACACTAAGATATCCTAGGGAATCTGCACCGATGGATTTACATATTTCTTCTAAGTTCATTTGACATGCAATCAAGTTCTGTTTGGAATCAATATCTGTTCCAAAATAACATGGTGAAATAAATGGTGGTGCAGATACACGTACATGTACTTCTGTAGCACCTCCATCACGCAATAGTTTTACAATTCGCGCACTTGTTGTTCCACGCACAATGGAATCATCCACCATGATGACACGCTTGCCCTTTACAACAGAGGATACAACATGAAGCTTCATATTGACTGCGTTTTCACGTTGCCCTTGTGTTGGTTGAATAAATGTACGTGCAATATAACGATTCTTAATAAAACCCATACCATAAGGAATACCAGATTCCTCTGCATAGCCTTGTGCTGCATCTAATCCAGAGTCAGGTACACCGATTACAACATCCGCATCAACTGGATGTTCCTTGGCTAAGATACGACCAGCGTTACGTCTAGCCTCATGTACCGGCTGATGTTGGAGAATTGAATCGCTACGAGCAAAATACACATATTCAAATACACACATATGAGGCTTTTCTTTACAATGTGTACGAATAGAATGTTCGACGCCATCATGATCGATTACAACAATTTCTCCCGCATCAATATCGCGAACATAGTCCACACCAACAGCCGCAAATGCACAGGTCTCAGATGCGAACACAATTCTTCCGTCTTTGTCTTTTCCCATCACCAATGGACGGAATCCCTTTTTATCTCTTACTGCAATTAGCTTCTCAGGCGACATCACAACAAGGCTATAAGCACCTTCAATACGATTCATTGCATTCTCAATTGCCTTTTCAATCGAAGAGGTCTTTAATCTTTCTTGAATGATGATATAACAAATAATTTCAGAGTCATTTGTTGTATGGAAGATTGCGCCTTTGCGCTCTAACTCTTCACGTAGTTCAGCAGCGTTGGTTAAGTTTCCATTATGTGCAATTGCTAGTTGTCCTTTAATATGGCGAACCAGTAAAGGTTGTGCATTCGTATGATTAACCGTACCAAATGTTGAATATCTGGTATGACCAATCGCCATCTGTCCTTTTCCTAATTTATCTAATTCATGTTGATCAAAGACTTCACGAACTAAACCCACATCTTTATGTGCTGTGATAACCCCACGGTCATTGACCGCAATACCACAACTTTCTTGTCCACGATGTTGTAAGGCAAATAAACCATAGTAAGTATCGGATACTACATCACTCACCATATTTCTGTCGTAAATGCCAAAAACACCACACTCCTCATGAATCATATCCTGCATGTTCTCTCTCCTATATTTATAATGCCTGTACTTTTTCTTGAAGTTCTTGATCTTTCACTAATACTGCTGCACTTTGTTTCTGACGATTCTCTAATACTTTCGTTGCAAGTTCTTCATCACCGATAGCCAAGATTTGTGCTGCTAGATACGCTGCATTCTTGGAACCATCAATCGCAACTGTCGCAACTGGGATACCACTAGGCATCATGACTGTAGATAATAGTGCATCTACACCTTCTAATGCATTGGACTTCAGAGGAACTCCGATAACTGGTAGCGTTGTATGTCCTGCCACTACACCTGCTAAGGCAGCTGCCATTCCAGCACCTGCAATAATGACACCAAAGCCATTATCCTTTGCATTTGAGGCAAACTCCGCAACCTTTTCTGGTGTACGATGCGCAGAATATACATGTACTTCTACTGGAATTTCGAATTCCTTCAACACTGAAACTGCCTTTGACATCACACCGAAGTCACTGTCACTACCCATTAAAATCGCTACTTTTTTCATCTTTTCTTCCTCCGTTTTCTGTTAAAACAAAAAATCTGTGGAGACTCCTCCACAGATTGTATTCAAAAAGTATTTTTTCCACATTTTTGGGCGCAGAAAACCGCCATCAGAAATGTATTTGTCGAAGTATCGACAATATATTCTATTGTTCGGAGAGTCACAACACCTAAAGCCATAGCTCCATCCTTCCTGTCCTAAAGACATCCGTTACCAAACTATAAAACACGTTACTATCATAACAAATAGGAACTAGAAGTAAAGACGAAAAACAGAATAAAACAAGAATTGTTGTAAAACTCCTAAATGACTCTATGCTTTTTGTAAAAAGTTACGGTAAGTAAATGAAATAAAGATAGCTCCAAGCGGTGCAGTAAATAGAATTGCGGTAACTGCAGCCGTCAGAATTAACTCTCCACTAGCAAGCCCAGCCTCTAACGCAAGTCCTCCAATCGCTGCTTGTACCGTTGCCTTCGGAATATAGGCAATCATCGTAAAAATCTTCTCTTTTGAATTGAACTTTGTTTTCATAACACTCAGATATACACCAACCATACGAAATAGTAGAGCTAAGATAATGACCACCAAAACAACTGGTCCAAAGGATAATGCATAATCAATTCTTACGCTTGCGCCTACTAAGGCAAATAAGAAGATTTCAGCTGGCTGCCATAACTTCGCAAGAACAGCAGAGTATTTGTCCGCCATCTCTGGCTTGATATGACGTATCGTAGCTGTTAAAGCCATAATAGCAAGTAACCCAGAGAATCCCACAACACCTGTCATTATCCTTTCGATTGTAATGAGTGCCATTCCAATCGCAAACATGCTTGCAAGTTCTATCCCTGTAGATAACTTCAACAATCGATAGAACTTACAAAGTACATACCCTATTACAATTCCAGAAATAATTCCAAATAAGATCGATGTTGGAATGCGTAATAAGGATAATGCATTGAATTCTCCACTCTTAGCAAGTGTTAATAACGAAGTAAATAATACGATAACATATACATCATCCATCGAAGCACCAGCCATGATCAGTTGAGGAATACCTTCTTTTGTGCCATATCCTTCATCCATCAACTTTAACATGAGCGGCACAACCACAGCTGGCGATACTGCAGCTAATACAGTTCCAAGAATTGCGGCATTCAAGAGATCTAAATGCAGAAAGATTGGTGCTAAAATCATCAGTCCCAAAATCTCAAAACTTGCTGGAACAAAACACATTAGTAAAGCAGATGGTCCAACCTTCTTTAAATCCGAGATCTTTAAATTCAAGCCTGCACGCATCAAGATAATCATTAGCGCAATCTGTCGAATGTCAGATGAAATCTGAAAGGTTGTCGTATCAATCACATTGAATACAAATGGTCCTAATATGATTCCCGCCAGTAAATACCCTAATAGATTTGGTAACCCTAGCTTACGCATAATCATTGCAAAAACTACACCAACTAAAATAATCATCGCAAAACTAAATAACATAACTCTATCTCCTTATATAGAAAAAAATGCTGATGCCCGTAACAAAAAGAAGTTACAGGAGTTATCAGCACTTACCGCGGTTTAGATTTATAATCTTGGAAAACCCCATTTCCGTCAGAAATTATAATTCTGATTCATTCCTTTGTCAAAAAGGAATCCCTGCTAGTCGTAGGGGGAACTCTAGCAGGGATAGCATATATTTCTGATTGATTATAGTAATGCCTGGTTTAACATCCAGATTGTCTTAGCATAAGATGCGATAAATTCATCCATCTTCGCAGATACAAGGTAGTTATTTTCTGCATCTGCAGCTTCCTTGATTTCTGTAACACTCTTTAATAGATACTGATAGTCTGGTAATAATTCAGAATATAAAGTCTTCACACTTGTTATGTATGCATCTGTACCTTCTTCAATTTTTGCATTCGCAAGGAATTCCTTTAATGTTGAAACTGGCTTACCACCATTCATTAAGATTAATTCACCAACTGTATCAACCTGTGGTAATACAGCATCATATAAATTCTCAAGTTCTGGGTGAATCTGGAAGAATGACTGTCCACTTACATACCAGTGCTTATTTTGTAATTTGTGATAGAAAACGACTAAGTCGGATAATAATACATTTAATTTATTGTTCATAATTTATAATCTCCTTTTCAATACTTTCTACAGCTTCCTCAGCTGACATTGATAGTATATAATCAATTATATGTATTCAATAGTATTATTTCGCCATAAAATAGTATAATATTATCAAATGAAGGAGAATATATGATGAACTTTGAACTTCCACTCATCATTGAAGATGAGGAATATAATGCACAATCTCAAGATGAGCTATCACACTGGCATAATTCATTTGAGTTGATTGAAGTTGTAGAAGGTAAATTCTACTGTACTGTGGATGGATCCCAATTCCTAATCGGTCAGGGTGATATCTGTATTATCAACCGCAACAAAATGCATCACATCTGCAATGAAAAGAAAACAAATCTCAAATGTAGAAAACGCACAATTATCTTCAATCCAGATTATTACATCAAAGACCAACATATCTATGAGAAATATATTTGTCCACTATTAGAAAAAGATGCCTTCGCACATATTCAATTCCACATGGATAAAGGTATTGGTCTAGATGTTTATACACTTATGAAAGAACTCGAAATTCTACAGCGTGAGAAACCGCTAGGCTATGAAATGGAGGAGTATGCCTTAATTTATCGCATCCTTCGTTGTTTATATATGGCATATGAGTACGGCCGTCAAACGATACCTTCTACTTATGACACAAATATACAAATCCAACGAAATATGACTAGTTATATCCATGAACACTATGGTTCAAAGATAGGTTTAGAAGATATTGCGGATGCTGGACAAGTTAGTAAGAGTACCTGTATTCGTTTGTTTCATAAGTATACTGGTAAATCCCCAATCGACTTCTTAAATAGTTATCGTCTACAGATGAGTGCTGAAAAGCTAGCCACAACTTCCGAACAAATCACAGAGATTGCCTATGCTTGTGGGTTTGGACAACCTAGTTACTTTAACCGTCTATTCTTAAAAGAATATAAAATAACACCAAACCAATACCGCAAACAACATGCACGCATGAAGAGTTAAATGGTATATCTGGTTATATGATTTTCTATTAATCTGGTAATTTTCTCTTTTCTAGTATCTTCTATAATGAAAGTTATAGACTAGGAGATTTCTCATGAAGAAAATTGTGACAATGCAGGATATATCCTGTGTAGGAAAATGCTCATTAACAGTTGCTTTACCAGTACTATCTGCGATGGGTATTGAAACTGCTGTTATCCCAACTGCCGTACTTTCAACACATACCATGTTTCAAGGCTTCACCTTCCATGATTTAACCAGTGAAGTAAATCCAATACTCGCTCACTGGCAAAAAGAAGGCTTTACATTCGATGGAATCTACACAGGATATCTTGGTTCCTTTGAACAAATTGATCTTGCAAAAAAGATATTCGAAGAGTTTGGAACCCATGCCCTTCGAATTGTAGATCCATGCATGGCAGATAATGGAAAACTATACACAGGATTCGATATCCCATTTACCAAGAAGATGCGTGATTTATGTGCTATCGCAGACATCATTGTTCCAAACCTAACAGAAGCTTCCTTCTTATTAGATATTCCATATCAGGAAAACTATGATGAAGACTATATCAAGCATGTACTACGTCAATTAACAGACCTTGGTTGTCATACTGCAATTATCACCGGTGTATCATTTGAACCAGGCTGTATCGGTGCGTATGCATATGAAAAGGATACAGATACATACACGACATACTTCAACGAAGAAGAACCACAACATTTCCATGGTACAGGTGATATTTGGGCAAGCACCTTCAGCGGGGGTCTTTTACAAGGTTTATCCCTACTACAAGCAATGACACTTGCATGTGACTATGTTAAGGAATCTATCCACAAAACATTGGAAGAAGAAAATCATAATATCTATGGTGTTAACTTTGAACAAGCAATGCCATTCTTAATCACATCATTACAGGAATACAAAAAGGAACATTAGTTCCTTTTTTCATGCATGCATATCATTTTCTCATTTTCTTTCTCACGCGATTGATATGTCTTTCAAAGCTTCCATTCTGTATTAACTCCGCAACGATATACTGCATTAATGTTGAAACCGTATTGGAGCGAAAAGAGATTCTGTCTCGAAACTCCTTTAGGTTCTTCTTTGGTAATATCATATATCCTATACGAACGGATGGTGCGATAGTATTGGAAAAAGTATTTAGATAGATTACCTGTTCATTATCTAAAGCATATAGTGTTTCTCTACCATTCATCCCTAAGGTATATTCAGAGTCATAATCATCTTCTACAATCCATGCATGATTTTCTTTTGCCCAATGGATATATTGTTTTCTCTTGTTGATATCTGTTGTACTACCTGATGGATAACTATGATATGGCGTCACATGTAATACATCCGCATGATTCTTTTGTAATTCTGAATGTACAATACCATTCTTGCCAAGCTTCATACGTATAAGTTTTACATTCTCTGCATCATACATGAGAGAGATTTTTTCGTATGATGGGTTTTCAATCGCATAAACTTTATCACGCCCAATCATACTCACTAGAATGCCATAAAAGTATTCTGAACCAGAGCCAATGATGATCTGTTCTGGATCAACATAAATTCCACGAACACGTGCTAAGTATGATGCAATCGTTTTGCGAAGATATAACAAACCATTCCATGGCGACTTTACCAGTAATACATCTTGTCGCATACTCAATACTTTACGTGCAGCCATCGCAAATACATTGGAAGAAAACAACTTATCATTTGTAATCTGTATTTCTGGTACGATTTCGATACTACTATCTTCTTTGGCACTAAAAAAATCTTCTTCAAGATAACTTACGTAGTATCCACTTCTCATGCGAGATGTAATATATCCTTCTGAAGTTAATAGTTCATATGCATGTGCGACTGTTATCACACTGACATTTTCCTTATCTGCTAGAATACGTTTTGAAGGTAGTTTATCCCCTGTTTGATATATTCCATGAATAATATCATTTCGAATCTTTAGGTAGAGATCCATGTATACTTTGGTTTTATTGTTCATATATCATTCCAATCTGGTCATATAAATTATAACATTTCTGGGTATATACAGATAACCAGAATCTATTTAAAATATACGCATATTTGGAGGTTTTATGAATATTTCAGTAAAAAGATTTACTTTAATCGCAATGTTACTAGCGATGACGATAGTTTTATCTTCATTCAGTATCCCAGTACCAGGTGGACATCTATACTTTAATGACTTAGTTATTGTAACTGCCGCTCTCATGTTAAATCCTGTTGAGGCTTTCCTCGTTGGTGGTCTTGGTTCATTCCTTGGTGACTTGTTCTTCTATCCAACACCAATGTTTGTATCACTTGTTACTCATGGTTTACAGGCAATCGTGATTTCCCTATTAATATCTAAGAAGGAGAATCCTACTTTAAAGGACTATATTCTTGCGGTAACTGTAGGTGCAATTATCATGGTTGTGGGATATACAATAGGACGTGCATTCATCTATGCAAATCCACAAACCGCAATGCT
>JABZMB010000123.1 GCA_015256455.1 Solobacterium sp.
TGACAAAGGAACCTAAGATAGTCTTACCAACAACTAAGATTACAGAGATTCAACAGATTATGCAGCAAAACAAGGTGCATACTGTGTTAGTGTGCGATGCGGAAAGACACTTATTAGGTGTTGTTGACCATTATAGTTGTATGCTGTAAAATAGTATTTTACTATCTTATCTACGATATTTATATTGAGCATAATAAGTTTTGTTTGATATAGGCTATTGCTTGCTATTGACGAAAATGAGAGAGAAAAAAGTGAACTTTAATACAAAAAAAGCCATCACATGGGTGATGGCATTATCTTACATATTGTTTCCAACATGTCTTTCAGCACAAACAGAGACACTAAACGCTGTACCTGAAGGACACGAGATACTTGCGGACAGAGCAGATTCAATGATTGTTAATCAGCTTCGCAAGAAGAATGTACACTTCTCTCATAACAACTCTGTAACGCTTCTTACAACTGGTAAAGATAAATTTAATGACCTTTTCAAAGCTATTGACCAAGCGCGTTCAAGCATTCATTTGGAATACTTCAACTTCCGCAATGATTCTATCAATGAGGAACTGATACGACATTTAGCTGCAAAGACGAAAAAAGGAGTTGAAGTTAGAGCTGTCTTTGATGGCTTTGGCAATGCGAGTAATAATCGTCCTATGAAGAAACGCCACCTGAAGGCGATTCGTGAAAAGGGTATTGAGATTTATGAGTTTAAGCCAATGGAGTTCCCATGGCTACATGACATATTCAATCGTGACCATCGTAAGATTGTTGTTATCGATGGCAAGGTTGCCTATACAGGTGGAATGAATGTAGCAGACTATTATATTAATGGAACTGAAGTCGTTGGCTCATGGCATGATATGCATTGTAGAATCGAAGGAGACGAGGTTAATACATTACAGAACATCTTTCTTAATATGTGGTTTTTAGCATCTGGACAGAAAATACATGGTGCTAAATATTATCGTGGAATCTCTAACGCTGATTACATAAAAGGCTTGAAGCCTGACACTTGTGGAAGTGCAGGGAGTAAGATGGTGGGGATTATTAACCGTGAACCACACATTTCTAAGGATATTATCCGTTATTTCTATATTAATGCTATCAATGATGCTAAGGATAGTATCAAACTTATCAATCCATATTTTACATTAAGCAGAGCCTTGAAAAAAGCATTACGGAATGCTGTAAAACGAGGTGTAAAGGTTGAAATACTACTGAGTGTAAAGAGTGATATCCCTCTTACTCCCGACTGTGGATTCTATAATGCACATCAACTAATGAAAAAAGGGTGTACAATTTGGATGTATGAAAAAGGTTTCCATCACACAAAGATTATCACCGTAGACGGACAATTCTGTACTGTTGGTTCCGCCAATCTTAATGCAAGAAGCCTACGTTGGGACCGTGAAGAAAATGCTGTTATAGTTGATGCATGTACGACTCATGAGTTAGATGAACTCTTTGAGGCGCAAAAGAAAGATAGTTTTAAGCTTACCGAGGAAAAGTGGAAACAGTGGCGTACACCATGGCAACGTTTCCGTGGCTGGTTTGCTCATCTGCTATCTCCATTCCTATAACGGATAAGAAATAGCAAATTAGCCGTATTAAATCTTATTGATATCAATATAACCATGCATCA
>JABZMB010000124.1 GCA_015256455.1 Solobacterium sp.
TGACAAAGGAACCTAAGATAGTCTTACCAACAACTAAGATTACAGAGATTCAACAAATTATGCAGCAAAACAAGGTGCATACTGTGTTAGTGTGCGATGCGGAAAGACGCTTATTAGGTGTTGTTGACCATTATAGTTGTATGCTATAAATAGTATTTTACTATCTTATCTACGATATTTATATTGAGCATAATAAGCTTTGTTTGATATAGGCTATTGCTTGCTATTGACGAAAATGAGAGAGAGAAAAGTGAACTTTAATACAAAAAAAGCCATCACATGGGTAATGGCATTATCTTACCTATTGTTTCCAACATGTCTTTCAGCACAAACAGAGACACTAAACGCTGTACCTGAAGGACACGAGATACTTGCGGACAGAGCAGATTCAATGATTGTTAATCAGCTTCGCAAGAAGAATGTACACTTCTCTCATAACAACTCTGTAACGCTTCTTACAACTGGTAAAGATAAATTTAATGACCTTTTCAAAGCTATTGACCAAGCGCGTTCAAGCATTCATTTGGAATACTTCAACTTCCGCAATGATTCTATCAATGAGGAACTGATACGACATTTAGCTGCAAAGACGAAAAAAGGAGTTGAAGTTAGAGCTGTCTTTGATGGCTTTGGCAATGCGAGTAATAATCGTCCTATGAAGAAACGCCACCTGAAGGCGATTCGTGAAAAGGGTATTGAGATTTATGAGTTTAAGCCAATGGAGTTCCCATGGCTACATGACATATTCAATCGTGACCATCGTAAGATTGTTGTTATCGATGGCAAGGTTGCCTATACAGGTGGAATGAATGTAGCAGACTATTATATTAATGGAACTGAAGTCGTTGGCTCATGGCATGATATGCATTGCAGAATAGAAGGGGACGAGGTTAATACATTGCAGAACATCTTTCTTAATATGTGGTTTTTAGCATCAGGACAAAGAGTACATGGTGCTAAATACTATCGTGGAATCTCTAACGCTGATTATATAACAGGATTGAAGCCTGACACTTGTGGGAGTGCAGGGAGTAAGATGGTGGGGATTATTAACCGTGAACCACACATTTCTAAGGATATTATCCGTTATTTCTATATTAATGCTATCAATGATGCTAAGGATAGTATCAAACTTATCAATCCATATTTTACATTAAGCAGAGCCTTGAAAAAAGCATTACGGAATGCTGTAAAACGAGGTGTAAAGGTTGAAATACTACTGAGTGTAAAGAGTGATATCCCTCTTACTCCCGACTGTGGATTCTATAATGCACATCAACTAATGAAAAAAGGGTGTACAATTTGGATGTATGAAAAAGGTTTCCATCACACAAAGATTATCACCGTAGACGGACAATTCTGTACTGTTGGTTCCGCCAATCTTAATGCAAGAAGCCTACGTTGGGACCGTGAAGAAAATGCTGTTATAGTTGATGCATGTACGACTCATGAGTTAGATGAACTCTTTGAGGCACAAAAGAAAGATAGTTTTAAGCTTACCGAAGAAAAGTGGAAACAATGGCGTACACCATGGCAGCGTTTCCGTGGCTGGTTTGCTCATCTGCTATCTCCATTCCTATAACGGATAGGAAATAGCAAATTAGCCGTATTAAATCTTATTGATATCAATATAACCATGCATCA
>JABZMB010000054.1 GCA_015256455.1 Solobacterium sp.
GTTATACTAGTAGATACAATCAGTGAATACGCAAGGAGGAAGTGTGTATGATGATGACTCTTCGAAAGTATTCAACGATATGGATCCTACTAGGAATTCTCGTATTAATTTTCTTGTCAGGTTATGGCCTAGATTATTCAGCACTGAATAACTTTTCACCTTCCATGGTGATAGACACAGTCAAAGGATTATTGAAACCTGATTGGTCATATTTCTTTGATGGAAGTGGTGAAGATGTATTCTCACTGATGATTCTGACAATTGCGATAGCTTTCGTAGGAACACTCATCGGTACAATCTTTGCATTTCCACTAATGTTATTAGCTAGTCATAATCTTTGGTCAAGAAATACGATAATACCAAAGATTACTAAAATCATCTTGGATATATTACGTAGTTTCCCGGAATTAATATATGCAATTATCTTTGTAAAGATGGTAGGCCCTGGCCCATTTGCAGGAGTTTTAGCGATTGGTGTACATCAAATCGGTATGCTAGGAAAACTATTTACTGAGGAGATGGAGAAAATGAACGAGGATGCCATTGAAGCGATGCATTCAGTAGGTGCAAATCCAATTCAAACTTTCTTCTATGCACGACTTCCACAAGTCATGCCAGCATATACATCTTTGATTTTAAATCACTTTGAAATTGGTGTAAGATCTGCTGCAACCCTTGGCCTTGTTGGAGCAGGTGGTATTGGTGCACCATTAATCTTTGCAATCCAAGCAAGAAACTGGGATAAAGTAAGCATTATCTTATTGGTAGTAGTTGTGACTGTATTTGTATTAGATATTGCAAATGGATGGCTTAGAAAGAAGCTGAAGTAATGAGAATCTTGCAATTAAGTGACATACATTATCGCACCCACTATACAGATGAAAATGCATACGAAAGACTGCTTTCTAAACTAGAGAGTCCGTTAAAACACCTGGAAATGTGCTTGCAAGATGCACAACAACATGGAGAATATGATTGTCTTTGTTTGACGGGTGATATTTGTGATAATGGAAGTGTTGATGATTATCGTACAGTAGAAAGTATTGTAAAAAGATATTTTCCAAAAATCCCAATCATAACGATACCTGGAAATCACGATAATGAAAATTACCAACAAGTATTTGGAAATAAAAGTAATAGTGCGTATCAAATACAGGATTATACGATTCTTGCATTAAATAATTCTGAGTATGGAAATGCAAATGGGAAATTCGCAGATGAGGATTTTTCATGGCTTGATGAAAATCTAAAAATACCAGAAAAGAAAATCATCTTAATGCATCATCCAGTTAAAAATTATCCTGGTATTCCATGTTTACCACAAGCTGAAAAGTTTATCCAACATATTCAAAACACGAATACTATATTGGTCATGCAAGGCCATGCACATTGGAGTGAAGACTATATAATCAACAATACACATTATAGCGTATGTCCAAGTACATCATTTCAGGGGAAAAATAATACTGAAGATAATATAGTTGAATTCTATGATGTTGCTGGTTATAAAATATATGATTTGGTTGATAACCATATGTCAACTAAAGCATATATGATAAAAAAACCAACAAAAGTATGTTGTTGGAAATTTACGGAAAATAAGATTCAAGAAATTGATGTCGATGTTGACACGGATGCATAATCCTGTTGATGGCGACATCTTTTTTCTTGGACATTGCAAAGTGATGATATAATCAATCCATGAAAACTTTAATTTGGGACTTTAACGGTACGATTTTAGATGATTTACAGTTGTGCCTGTCGATTGAAAATGAAATGTTAAAAAAGAGGGGAATGGAGAAGTTTCCTGTCACAAAGCAGGACTACCTCAATACATTCTCATTTCCAGTGATTAATTACTATTACCATATTGGTTATACGTTTGATACAGAAAGTTACGAGGAAGTATCTATTGAATTCAATCAAGAATATGACCGTCGTTTTAATGAGTGTTCTTTGATGGATGATTTTATTTCTACGATAGAAAAGGCAATTGAACTCGGATATCGTAATGTAATTCTATCCGCATCTCGTCACGATAAACTTGTAGAGCAGTGCAAGCTATTAGGAATTGATCAATACTTTGATGAAATTCTAGGGATTGATAATATGCTTGCGGCTTCAAAAGTCGAGATGGCAAAGCTTTGGATGGAAAAGAGCGATGTAGAACCATCCGAATGTAAGTATATTGGTGATACCGTTCATGATAAAGAAGTTGCGGAAGCACTTGGCATTCATGATTGTGTACTCATTGCAAATGGTCATCAATCATACGAAGTTTTACGTAAAGTAACTGATAACGTTGTATATACATTAAAAGAGGTGACATTATGAAGTATTGCCCAGTGAGTAAAAAGTGTGGTGGATGTGCATACATCGATGTCCCATATGAAGAACAATTAAAAATGAAACGCGAAGAGATGCGTAAGATATTTCGTACCAAAGCGGTAGAACCAGTACTTGGTATGAAAGATCCGTATCACTATCGTCATAAAATCTATGCAAGTTTTGCTAGAGATAAAAAGACAAATAGAATCTATGCAGGCATGTATGAAGAAAATAGCCATCGTAAAGTGCCGAGTGAGATGTGCTTGATTCAACATACACTCGCAAATGAGATTCTAACTACAATCTGTAAGTTAGCAGAATCTATGCGTATCGAAACTTATGATGAAGATAGTGGTAGGGGTACGTTACGTCATGCGTATATTCGTATCTCGAAAGCAACCAATGATGTTTTACTTGATGTTGTGATTGGTTCAAAGGGACTACCTAGTTCAAAGAACTTCGTAAACGCACTGGTAAAGAAATTTCCACAGATTAAAACGATTATTCTGAATTTTAATCGTTCACGTACATCCATGATTCTTGGAAAAGATGAAAGAGTATTATACGGTCCAGGATATATCACTGACCGTATTGGTGGATTAGAGTTCCGCATCTCTTCAAAGTCATTCTATCAAGTCAATCCAGAACAAACAGAAGTGCTCTATCGTACAGCACTATCACTTGCGAAGATCAAAGATACTGATGTTGTATTGGATGCATGCTGCGGCATTGGAACAATCTCTTTACTAGCAGCTCAAAGCGCAAAGCATGTGATTGGTGTTGAAATTAATCCACAAGCAATCCGAGATGCAAAAAACAATGCAAAGCATAACAAATTACTAAACACAGAATTCTATGCAGCAGATGCGGCAGAGTTTATTCAACGCATGGATACAACACCGGATGTAGTTATTTTGGATCCACCAAGATCTGGAATGACATTACCATTCATGCATAAACTTGCTCAACTTTCTCCAGATAGAGTTGTGTATATTTCCTGTAATCCATATACGCAGGTAACAGATATTGAACCTCTTAAGAAAGCAGGATATCAGATTAAGAAGATTGTGCCAGTGGATTTATTTGGTTTTACACCGCATGTAGAAAATATTGTTTTACTGACAAAAGAAGAGAAAGCAAAAGAATATAGAAGAAAATGAATAAATTAGTTACAACAGATACAGTTGATACACAATACAAAAATCCAGATAAATTAAATATCCGTATTCGATTACATCAACTTTATTCTACAAATAAAGAAGGTTTTAATAATTGGATTGTAAAACACTACAACATTAAGAAGGAATCTTCAATTTTAGAGCTTGGTTGTGGTACAGGGATTACTTGGAAAGAACATACAAATTTACTTCAAGATTGCAAAGAGGTTTATTTTACAGATTTATTTGAAGGCATGATTGAAGAAGCTAGAGCTAACATTGGAGAACATGCAAATATCCACTATGCGGTTGTAAATGCGGAAGAGTTACCGTATGAAGATGAAAGATTTGATATCGTCATCGCAAATATGATGCTATATCATATTCCAAATCTGGATAAGGCTTTATCAGAGATTAGAAGAGTATTAAAAAAGAATGGAATATTCTACTGTGCTACGTATGGTGAAAATGGAGTGGAATCATTTATCAACCAGATGTTAAATATCCAAACAGAACGTCAACATACATTTACCTTACAAAATGGCAAAGACATACTTGAAAAATGTTTTTCTAGTGTAGAAAAGCTAGAGTATGAAGATAAGTTACTCATTAGAAATCGTTCTGATTTGGTGGAATATATCCAATCATTTAAGGAAATGAATGATTGGCAAAATTATTCGGATGAAGAGTTATATAGACTCATTTCCAATTATGAAAAACAAGGAATTATAGAAATTCCGAAAGAATATGGAATGTTTGTATCTAGAAAGTAAGCAGATGAATTAGGTATCATTCTTCGCTAGAAGAACGTATCAGAAAATGTTAGAAGAGAAATATGGAAAAATTTTATTTTATTTCGGGGTTAGGTAGTACCAAAGAATCAATTCAAGACTTTGAAAACGAAATGAATCAATGTGGTTACGAAGTACAGTTTATTGATATACCAGGACAGTATTCAAATCGGGATGTGAAGATCCAAAGTGAACAAGAATTGATAGAGTGGTTAACAAGTGAAATTCCTGTTGGATCTAATGTGATTGCTTTTTCGATGGGTGCTGATATTGCAATTCGTTATCATTCTTACCTGCAAGCAAGAAATCTAATTATCTTAGATGGAGGCATCATCGACTATGATTTGATGAATATAACGCTTGAAGAAGATATTGCGATGACAAAATCTTACATTAAAGAAAATCAGTTAGATATGAATGCGGAAACGATAGCTAAACTAACAAGTTTACTTCGAGAACAATATATTGATATCTTCCTTGCTGGTTTAAATACGGAAACGTTATTACTATTATCGGATCATCCTGACTTTGTATATCAATACAAGATGAATAAAATTGAAGCTAACCACGACAGTATGAATCATATCCAAATTCAATTTATAAAAGATACAAGCCATGAAATCTACGTTGAAAAACCAAAAGAAGTAGTCAAAGATATCATGGATTGGTTAAAAGAACAAACCACAAATTAAAATCTTGATACTATCAGATTTCAAATATTTATACCTTTATTCTAGTAAAGATAGAATAAAGGTTTTTTAAGTTTTGAGCATTTTAACAAAGAATTTTAATCAGGTGGTCTATAATCGGTGGTAGAGAGGTATTCAGATATGAATAAAAAAGTAGAAAATATTATTATTGGTTTTGGTAAGGCTGGTAAAACACTAGCAAATTACTTAGGTAATAAAGGTGAAAAAACAATATTAGTTGAGAAGTCACCTAATATGTATGGAGGTACATGTATCAATGTTGGATGTATTCCATCTAAGTTTTTGGCAACTGCAGCTGATCGTAGAAGCTACAGCCAAGTAAGTAATGAAGAATATTATAAGAATGCAGTTATCAATAAGAAAGCATTGATTGCAAAACTCAATAAAGCTAACTATGACAAGGTAGCGATGAATAGTAACGTCGAAGTCATTGATGGACTTGCTTCATTCAAGGATGAACATACAGTAAATATTCAGACAGCAAATGGAGTAGAGGAAATATCTGCTGATCGTATCTATATCAATACAGGTGCTAAGCCATTTATTCCTTCTGTAGAAGGTCTAGAAGTAGGTAAGAGAATTCATACGAGTGAAACACTTATGAATCTAGAGGATTTCCCTAAGACATTAACAATCTTAGGTAGTGGTTTCATTGGCCTTGAATTTGCGGCTACATATGCAAAGTTTGGTACAAAGGTTACAGTTATCGATAAAGCAGAAAAACTACTTGCGAGAGAAGATGATGATGTAGCAACTGCTGTACTTGAATCCTATAAATCGTTAGGTGTTGAATTTATCTTTGGAGCGGACACAAAGCAGGTTGAACAAGATGAAAATACAGTTACTCTATCTTATGAAGTAAATGGAGAAGCTAATAAGATTTCTTCAGATGTATTACTTGTTGCGACAGGTAGAACTCCAAATACAAAAGAACTCAATTTAGAAAATGCAGGTATTGAGGTTTCAGAACGTGGATTTGTGAATGTAAATGAACACCTACAAACAAATAAGCCACATATCTTTGCGATGGGTGATGTAAATGGTGGTCCACAGTTTACTTACATTTCTTTAGATGACTATCGTATTGTAAAGAGTTATTTAGATGGTAACGGTGCTTATACAAGAAACGATAGACAACCAATCGCATTTTCAGCATTCTTACATCCAACTTATTCCAGAGTTGGTTTAAGCGAGAAGGAAGCTCGTCAGGCTGGATATAACATCAAGGTAGCCACATTACCGGTTACTGCAATTCCAAAGGCTAAGATTCTTGGTAATCAAACAGGTATTTATAAGGCAATTGTAGATGCAGATACAAATCAGATTTTAGGTACTGTGCTATTTGGTGAAGAATCTCATGAAGTAATCAATATCGTCGTAACTGCAATGATTGCAAAGCAACCATATACAGCACTTGCAAATCAGATCTTCACACATCCAACAATGGCAGAAGCATTAAATGATTTGTTTGGTTTAATTAAGTAGTTTCACTATTGAATAAGTATTATAGCTATAGCTAATGTGAGTTGGCTATAGTTTTTTTATTCATATACATGTCAATTATATTTGACATGTATATGAGGATATGATAATTTATGTATATCAAATATATTTGACATTTATAGAGGTGAGTATGAATCGTGTAAAAGAATTTCGAGTCAAACTAAATATGTCTCAATTACAGTTATCTAGAGAGATAGATGTATCAAGGCAAGCAATCAATATGATTGAAAATGATAAATATAATCCAAGTTTAGAACTATGTATTAAACTTGCAAAAGCGTTACATACAGATTTAAATTCGTTATTTTGGAATACTACAACAGGAGAACAAGAATGAAAAAGAATTTACAAATAGAATTTATTAAATATTTTTATGGCATCACAACAGAATTAGATGAGTATGTAAAACAAGAATTATCTAACTTTGGAAACAATATGTATATGTTATTCAGTTTTGGTATGATTGGTGGTTGGATTTTATCTATTTGCTTTAATCAAGATTGTCTAACACCGATTCTATTGATCAGTTTTATTTATTCTCAGATTAAACAAGAAGCTCTTATCATGAAACTAGGTTTAAATAAGATAGAGGTTACTTCTAATGAGGTTGACTCAGCAAAGAAAAGGTTATTGAGAAGAATATTCTTACATGTCTTCATTTCTGGTATCATTGCGGCGATGGTGTTCCATGGATTAATTCGTGGTGGATATATTATTTTTAAGGGTTTTGATCCTTCGAGTAGCTTTATGGTACCAGGTATAATAGCTGCATTTATTGCAATTGTCCTTACTGCATTCATAATTTACTATAGTAATTTAAAAAATATTATTGTGGTAGAGGAATAATACATTACTATACATGCATGTATGTATATCTTTGTTTTGAAAGATATACTGAATTTTGATAGAATGACAACAATGGGGGGGTGGATAGCATATGTTTTATATATCAGTCATATTACTAGCTGCTCTGATAGCGGTTCAGATAGCAAAGAAGTCCGGAATTCCTTCTTTGATGTTGTTCTTATCTTTAGGTATCATAAGTAGTCTTATTGGGTATAAGTTTGATGATTATCAGTTTGCAGAAAACTTCTCCAAAATAGCACTATTAATTATCATCTTCTATGGTGGTTTTGGTACAAACTGGAAAGCTGGAAGAACTGTTGTAATCGAATCATTAATTCTATCCACATTGGGAGTCATCTTTACGTCATTACTAACGGGTACGTTGATTCATTTTATTCTGCGTTTTGGCTGGTTAGAGAGTTTCTTAATAGGTTCTATCATTGGCTCTACGGATTATGCGTCTGTATCAAATATACTTTCTTCAAAGAATTTGAATTTAAAATACAATACAGCATCTCTTTTAGAACTTGAAAGTGGATCAAACGACCCAATGGCGTTTACACTGACTTGTATCTTCTTAGCTTTAATCAAAGGAGAACAGATTTCTATTGGCACAATATTATTCTTCCAAATATTCTGGGGTATTCTTATTGGTGTAATCGTTGCTTATGTTGTTCGTAAATTCATGGAGTATACTGACCTTCAAAAAAGTGGATTTATTACCGTCTTTATCATTGCGGTTGTATTATTAGCTTTCTCAATTAGTGAACTGTTAAATGGGAATGGATACTTAACGGTGTATATTCTGGGTTTGATTTTAGGGAATCAAGTATTTATTGCAAAGAAAGAAGTAACCTTCTTCTTTGATGGTGTATCTAATATTATGAATATTCTATTGTTCTTTATCTTAGGATTATTAGCTACACCTGCACATATTTTAGTAAACTTATTCTTTGCGATTGTCATTGCGGTTGTACTTATCTTTG
>JABZMB010000010.1 GCA_015256455.1 Solobacterium sp.
TATAGTCACTTGCGAGTAAGTTACTACTATTGGAAATCATATTACCAACTAAACGTAAGATAACAGTTGATTTTTCTGGAGGTAATTTTTGAAGCGCACTGATAATATCCTTAAAGGAATCAAATCCACCTTCTTTGAGTTTAGCGAAAGATTCAGCATCTGTTGATTCAAGCACAGAGAAGATAGTATCAATTGCAATCTTTGCTTCATCTTCCGAAAGATTCTCTAAGAATTTATCGACTGCTTTGTTTAAGAATGCTGAGTTAGCAGATAATGATTCAGCTTGATCAAAATGGTTACGTATTACAATCCAAGTTAAAGCATCATGTTGCATAACAGTATTTACTGTACTTTTAACAATCTTTGGATCAACGTTATTCATCAGAATACCAATAATTGACGAATCTGGAATAATCAGTGTGATTCTATCTTGTATCGCTTGATAAGCAGGGGATTGTAACATTTCTCCTTGGAAGCCAGGTCCATCATTTGACCATACCTTTGCAATTTTATCTTGAATGGATTGATCACAATGACATGCGGCATATATCGCTAGATTACCACCTTTAGAATGTCCGCCAACATGGATTGGTAAGGTTTCATTTTCAAATAATTGATCAATATATGCGACTGCTGCTTTTTGACCATTGGTTCCTGTTGTGTAGGATAAATAGAAATCTTCTTTCCAACCAATAAAGGTATTATCTGTACCACGATAGGAAATATAGATCATATCATCTAGTTTAAAGGTTACAGCAGAAAACTGTACGACAAAGTCTTTGTCAGTATAACTGATATAATAACCAATTTTAATGTCTTTAAAACGCTCTGTATCAGAAACTTTATCGAGTAATCTAGCATTCACTCCATTATAGGTTTCTATTTCTGCGATTTCTTCACGTGTGTGTAGTTTATAAAATTCATCTCTTACTTTATGGAGTGGTTGAAAAGTTGTTTCGATATTAGGAATATCATCATAATGAACGTATGATAAAAGGCTGAGGATAGCATTATCCACTTCATTAAAGGGTTCGGTTGTAAATGGAAGATCTCCACGCCAATCAAGATAGTCGTAAATCGTTGTCATATGTATTGTACCTCGTAATAAGAGTACCATATCATCTTTCTATCGTCATTGATTAGATTTACATACTGTTTTATGTGAAATCAATGATTTTGATGATATCGATTAAAATCGCTTTATTTTAAAGTGTTTTAATGTTAAAATTTCATAGAAATCAATGACAAAGGGTTAGTAGATATAAACTGTGTTTGTAGAGAGAAGATGTTTGGTGAAAATCTTCCATAAGTGATATTGAAGCTTCCTTTAGCAGAGTGCTTAATCAGCAACGTATCTCTACGTTACAGAGTAATTGAGGTGCGCACATTTGTGCGAATCAGGATGGTACCGCGTGTTAACGTTCCTGGATGTAGGAACGTTTTTTATTTGTTCAGGAGGTAAACAATGGAAAAACAATATAGACTTAGTGGAAATGAAGTCAGACAAAAGTTCTTGGATTTCTTTGCGTCTAAGGGTTGTATGATAGAACCTGGCGCAAGTCTTATTCCACATAACGATCCAACACTGTTATGGATTAATGCTGGTGTTTCAGCGTTAAAGAAGTATTTTGATGGTTCAGAAAAACCAGCATCAAACCGTATTTGTAATGCCCAAAAATCAATTCGTACGAATGATATTGAAAATGTAGGTCGTACAGCTCGTCACCATACATTCTTTGAAATGCTTGGTAACTTTTCAATCGGTGATTACTTTAAGAAAGAAGCGATTACTTGGGCTTGGGAGTTCTTGACATCTCCTGAGTGGATTGGATTTGATCCTAAGCGTTTGTATGTAACTGTTTATCCAGATGATGAAGATGCCTATAACCAATGGGTTAAGGTTGGTATGATACCTAGTCATATTCGTCGTACAGAAGATAACTTCTGGGAAATTGGTCGTGGACCTGGTGGTCCTGATACAGAGTTATATTATGACCGTGGTGAAAAGTATGATCCAGAGGGCATCGGTGAAAAGTTATTCTTTGAAGATTTAGAGAATGATCGTTATATCGAGGTATGGAATATCGTATTCTCCCAATATGATTGCCGTCCTGGTGAAGTGGATCGTTCTGAGTATAAAGAATTACCACAGAAGAACATTGATACAGGTATGGGTCTAGAACGTCTTGTATGTTTGATTCAAGATGGTGAAACTAACTTTGATACTGATTTATTCTTACCAATTATTCATGCGACTGAAAAGTACGCAAAGCATTCATATAGTGAAAAAGAATATAAGATGGCATATCGTGTTATCGCTGACCATATACGTACCGTAACATTTGCGATTGCGGATGGTGCGATGTTCTCTAACGAAGGTCGTGGATATGTATTACGTCGTGTATTACGTCGTGCAGTACGTTATGGTATTAAGTTAGGTATTGATGGTGCGTTTATGTACAAGCTTGTAAAGGTAGTTGCAGATAACATGATTGCATACTATCCATATGTACAGGAAAAAGTTGCCTTAATTGAAAAACTGGTGAAGCAAGAAGAAGAATCCTTCCACAAGACACTTGCAAATGGTGAAGCACTCTTACAGGATGCATTAGCAGAGCATGCGGATACTAAGATTTTGCCTGGTGAAGTAATGTTCAAGTTATATGATACTTATGGATATCCAAAGGAACTTACAACAGAGATTGCAGAGGAAGAGGGCTATCGTGTAGATTCTGAAGGTTTTGATAAAGAAATGCAGGCGCAGAAGACACGTGCAAGAGAAGCACGTGGAAACATTCAATCCATGCATGGTCAATCAGCTGATTTAATGGACTTCACACAAGAAAGTAAGTTTACTGGTTATACAGATACACATTCTAAAGGTAAGGTAATTGGCTTATTCAAGGATGGCGTTCGTGTAGAAACATTAACAGATGAGGGTGATATTATTCTTGATGAAACATGTTTCTATGCAGAAAGTGGTGGTCAGTGTGCGGATACTGGTATTGTTTGGAATGACCATTTTAAAGCAAATGTAACCAATGTTCAAAAAGCCCCACATAAACAGCCATTACACCACATTACTATTGTTGAAGGAACACTTTCAGAAGGCGATGTAGTAGAAGGTGAATATGACTATGAAAAGCGTCAACGTACACGAGCAAACCATAGTTCATTACACTTATTGCAAGCAGCGTTAAAGAAAGTATTAGGAGAACATATTGCACAGGCTGGTTCTTACAACTGTCCAGAGTATGGAAGATTTGACTTTACACATTTTGAAAAGCCTACGGAAGAACAGCTTAACGAAGTAGAGCGTCTTGTCAATGAACAGATTGCTTTAGCACAACCTGTTGTGACTGAAGTAATGGATGTCGAGTCTGCGAAGAAGTCTGGTGCAATTGCGCTCTTTGATGAAAAGTATGGCGATACAGTACGTGTTGTTTCCATGGGTGATTTCTCTAAGGAATTCTGTGGTGGCACACACGCAAGTAATACAGCTGACTTATGCGTATTCAAGATTACTTCTGAGGAATCTATTGGTTCTGGTATTCGACGTATCACATCTGAAACAAAGTTTGATGCATACCAAGACTTCAAGAGTGAAGAACAGTATCTACTTGAATGTGCGAAGTTAATGAAACTACAATCATGGCAAGGATTCAAAGAGAAGTTAATCGCATTACAAGAAGAAAATGCACAACTCCGCAAAGAAAATGATGCACATAAGCAAGCAGCGCTATTATCTTCAGCAGATACAGCAGTACAGAAGGCTGAAACAATCAATGGCTTATCTTGTGTATTATTAAGCTTAGAAGGCTTTGATACAAATAGTTTAAAGGCGTATGCAGAAAATGTACGTAATAAGCTTGTGGATGGATTTGTGTTTGTATCCAATACAACAGATGGTAAGGTAACATTTGTATGTGCTAGCTCTAAGGCTGCGATTGCCAAGGGTAAGAAGGCTGGTGATATTGTAAAGGCTGCTGCACAGTTAACAGGTGGTAACGGTGGCGGTAGACCTGACATGGCACAAGCTGGTGGTAAGGATACATCTAAAGTACAAGAAGCACATGCATTAGTAAGAGAAATTCTTGCACAATAATCATGTTTTGAAATAGGTATCATTTTGATACCTATTTTTATAGTTTTCATGTTACAAACACAATGAATTGATGCGGTTGTATATACTTTTTGTAAAATATGACATAAAATAACTACAGAGATGGAGGTAGTCAAAATGATGAAACAAAATAATTTGACTGAAACGATGAGCTTTAATTCTGAAGAAATTCGTCGTGAAACAATCCACGAAGTTTTAAAACAGGTAGAAGCTTCATTAAGTGAGAGAGGTTATAACGCTATTAATCAGTTAGCAGGTTATTTAATCTCTGATGATCCTGCATATATTTCTTCACATAACAATTCAAGAAGTTTAATCCAATCTGTGGAACGTCATGAAATTATTGAAGAATTAGTTCGTTTCTATTTAGAGGCCCATCACTAAATGACGCGCTATCTAGGCTTAGATCTTGGTAGCGTAACTTGTGGTGTTAGTTTTAGTGATACCGGATTAATTGCAAGAACAATTGAAACGATTCGTTTTAAACCAGATGATTACAATATGGCACTAGACAAAGTATTAGATATTGTCGATCGTGAAAAGCCAGATATTATCGTGTTAGGATTACCACTATTATTGAATGATGATGTTGGTCCACGTGCGCAGATATGTTTGGAATTTGGTGAAGTTCTTGAACAAGAATCAGGTATTCCTGTTAAGATGCAAGATGAACGATTTACGACAGCAGTTGCGGAAAGTATTTTGTTAGAAGCGGACATATCAAGAAAGAAACGTAAAAAGAAGATTGATCAGTTGGCTGCAGTACAAATTTTGCAGACTTGGCTGGATCGCAATGTAAAATAAGGCGCCGAAACGCCTTTTTTAAGGAGAGATGATAGTATGATTGAAAACAACACAATGATGATAACTGATGATGCTGGCAATGAACGTGAAGTTGAAATTCTTTTAACGTTCGAAAATGACGATAAGACAAAGAAGTATGTATTATTCACAGACCCTACAGATGAAGAAGGCAATGTTTATGCATATAGTTACAATGAAGATGGCTCTATGGATGAAGTTGTTGATGAAGCAGAATGGGAAATGTGCCAAGAAGTTTTAGGTGCGTTTATCAGTGAAGATGATGGTGAATAGGCATGTCTAAGAAAAGAAAGAAAAGAAGTTTATTTCCATTATTACTGATTTTAATCTTGGCTGTTGGTTTTGTAGGTTCTTATATTTATTATTCACAATCTATTAAGGCTGTATCAGAAACTTCTGAAGAAGTTGAATTTAAAGTGAATTCTGGCGATACATCGATAGATATTTTACAGCATCTAAAAAATGAAAATCTAATAAAGGATGTTAATATTGCAAAGTTATATATTAGACTCTATGAGCTAAATAATTTTAAATCCGGAACGTTCACATTAAATCGTAATATGGATTTACATGCGATTTTAGAGAAATTAAATAGTGCGACTGCAGCGGCAAGCAATACTGTTTCTGTAACTGTCACAGAAGGTGACTGGGCAAAGCATATCGCTGAAAAGATTGCGGCAGTAACGAATGTATCAGAAGACGATTTACTAAAACTATGGAATGATAAAGAGTGGATTTCTTCATTAAAATCTACATATCCATTTATAACAGATGAGATGTTCCAAGAAAATGTACGTATTTATCTTGAAGGATATATTGCTCCAAATACTTATGAGTTCTATAAAGAGACAACCGCAAAAGATGTAACACTAAAAATGTTAGACCAAACAAAAGTTGTTTATGAAGCAAATAAAGAAGCCATTGCTAAGAGTAAGCTTTCTATTCATGAGTTATATACCTTAGCTAGTATTGTTCAGTACGAAGGTGGTGGTGATGACACAACACTACGTACAATTGCAGGTGTATTCTACAATCGTTTAAATCAAGGCATGTTGTTGCAGTCTAGTGTAACAGTATGTTATGCAATTGACTTTGATCGTCAAACAGATAAATGGCAAGCTTGTGAAGTCAACGCTGAGTTTGATTCACCATATAACACATATCTTCATAAAGGATTACCTCCAGGACCTATTGAAAATCCTGGTGAGAAGGTATTTAAAGCAGTTTTAAATCCAATTGATACAGAATATTTATACTTTGTTGCTGATACAAAGACTGGTGAAGTATTCTTTGCTAAGACACTTAGTGAGCATAATCAAAACGTGAAAGACCACGTAAACTTAAATGATTAAAAGTACAGTTTGTTATTTAATTCGTGATGATAAATGGTTAATGATGTTGCGAAATAAAAAACAACATGATTTAAATCACGGTAAGTGGATTGGTGTAGGTGGCAAGCTTAAGGATAAAGAGACACCATTTGAATGCATGGTGCGTGAAGTCGTTGAAGAAACAGGCTATCAAGTACAATCTGCACAATATTGTGGTATTATCCATTTTCATTACAACTGTTATGAAGATGAAGAAATCTATGTATATCAAACAAATGATTATATAGGTATACTTCAGGAGTGTGATGAAGGCACACTTGCATACATCCCTAAAGATGAAATTCTTAATTTAGAGCTTTGGGAAGGTGATCGTATCTTCTTAGAGAAAATGTTTCGCAATGAAATCCCATTTTCAATCAGCTTGTATTACGATGAAAATGAGGTATTAATAAAAACAGAAGTGAAAGAGGCAAATTCGAATGAGTAAACCAATTATTATTGGCATTGCCGGTGGTAGTGCATCTGGAAAGACATCAATCTCTGAAACAATCAAAAAGACATTTGCGGATAAAAAATCTGTACTAATTATCCGACAAGATGACTATTACAAAGATCAAGCAGAGAAGCCAATGGAAGAACGTATTAAGACAAATTACGATCATCCATTTGCGTTTGACAATGACTTATTGATTGAAAATATTCATGATTTAATTGCGAATAAAGTTATTCGTAAACCAATCTATGATTTTGTCAATCACACACGTAGTAATGAAACAGAAGATTGTTTTCCATGTGATGTCTTGATTCTAGAAGGTTTATTTGTATTAGAAGAAGAAAAGATTCGTAATTTACTAGATATCAAGATTTTTGTGGAGACTGATGCGGATATTCGATTTATTCGACGTTTAGTTCGTGACGTAAAAGAGCGCGGTAGAACATTAGAGTCTGTAGTCAATCAATATGTAGGTACTGTAAAGCAGATGCATGAAGCATTTGTGGAACCATCTAAGAAATATGCGGATGTAATCATTCCTGAAGGTGGTAAGAATACTGTTGCGATTGATTTACTCACAACAAAAATCAGTAGCGTCATTACGCACACAATGCTATAATAACCAAGCGTAAGGAGTAATAAAATGGCAGAAGAAAATAAAACATATCTTACTGAAGAAGGTCTAAAAAAATTACAGGATGAATACTACAATCTTGTCCATGTTGTTCGTGAAGAAGTTAAGCAAGAATTAGCAGAAGCTCGTGCACAGGGTGACCTTTCAGAAAATGCGGACTATGATGCGGCTCGTGATGAGCAGGCAAAGGTAGAAGCACGTATCGCAACTTTGGAATACATGTTACGTAACTATGAACTTATCGATACAAAGAAGGCTGGTAAGAAGTCAGCTGTTCATATCGGTTCTAGCGTTACATTATTATTCAACGATACTAAGGAAGAAATTACTTATAATATCGTTGGTTCAACAGAATCCGATCCTTTAAATGGCCGTTTATCTAATGAAACACCATTAGCACAAGCTATCTTAGACCATAAGGTTGGCGATGTTTGTGAAGTGCGTGTCGCAAATCCTTATTCTGTTGAAATTCTAAAGATTAAGTAAGGAAATTGAAACAATATTACAAATACAGTAAGTGGAGGTCATATGAGACTACTACTTACTGTTTTTTTATCTCTATTAATTCTATTTTCTGGTCAATTTCAAATCATCGATATTCATCAAAATACAAAATCTACAATTCAAGTAACTGTACATGGTGCAGTATTACAACAAGGTGTCATTTCATTAAGACCATACGCGACACTTGAAGAACTTATAGATTTTGTGGGTTTGGCTGATGATGCTGATATATCAAGTTTAAATCTTGGAACAGTACTACATGATAAAGATGTTTTAACAATTCCTACAAAGATAAGTGCTGAACAAATCAATCAAATATCCATTAATACTGCAGATTTAAATACTTTATTACAAATCCCTAAAATTGGTGAGAAAACTGCACAAGCGATTATTGATTATCGCAACCAATATGGTTTGTTTAAGACTTTAGAAGATTTAATGAAAGTAAAAGGGATTGGCCAAGCTAAGTTTGATTTTATTAAAGATAAGATTTGCTTATGAAAGGAATCTTAAATAATCCGTTACTTGTTTTGTTGATGTATCTTCTATGTCTTTCTATAAAAGGGCCATCTAAGTTTTATGTAATACTTCTATGTATTTTATACTGGTACCGACATCATAGTGTAAGAAGTTGTCTGTTTCTTAGTTGTATTTTATGTATTACATATCTTCCGAAGTTTTATTTTCTACAATCAAATACTTATCGAATAATCGATGTGAAAAGTAATTATGCAATTATTGAAAATAGAGAAAATAAGATCGTGGTTTATACAACTTCAACATTGCCATATGATGCGGAAGTCGAAGTGAGTAATCATATTTATTCATTCGAGTATGATTCTAAGTTCTATGGATTTTCACTATATCAGTGGGCAAAAGAAAATGATTTTACTGGTTATACATATCAGTCAGAAGTAAAGATAGTTCGAACACATTTTAGCTTACGATCTTGGATTCAGACACAAATAGATAACGTTAGCGATAATCTACAAAAAGAGATGTTGTATCAGATTATCTTTCGCATTAAAAATAAAGGAATTGATATCACAGATATTTATGAACAAAGTGGTTTTTCCTATGTTGCTGGTGTATGGTTATTGTTATATCTCATCAAGTTTTTTACTACCCAACAACAGCGTAAAATCATTAAAGTTATATGTTTGATAATATTAAATATTTTTTATCATTATCCAATAGTGTTAGTGTATTCGTTATTGTCTACTTCGTTACGGTTTTTTGATTTACCGCAAAGAGTAAATATACTTCTTTCAAGTATTGTTTTATTAGTTATCTATCCGAATGCAATATATTCTTTATCATTTCAAATCCCACTCATTTATCGCTTACAAAACCTGTTTAAAATATCACAACAAAAGATACTAATAGCTATCATAATCGCTTGTGTATGTAGTATTAAATTTGGTTGTATTCAAATCTTATCGTTATTGTTTTATCCAGTGTTACGTTATTTAATGAGTTTTACTTGGATAATGGGATTTGTCCGATTGTGGACTGGATTGAATACAGTTCCTCTTGTTGGGATTGTGTCTAAAATTTTTACGAAAATTCAGTCAATACAGCTTCATGGAAATATCATTGGTATTGGCATAGCATTTCCATTGTTTATTTATGTCAGTTTAAGACATAAAAAGTTTGGTCTATATTATCTAATTATTCTTATGTTATTGACGATAGGGATACCTTTATTACATCCACTATCGGAAGTTACAGTTTTAAACAATCCTAAAAATACCAATATTATTTTAAAACCTTCTCTATCAAATATCGCTACGGTATTATCTCTTAAAAATGATGTTGTTAATAAAGATTTACAAAGTTATTTATATGCAAAAGGAATAACAAGTATACATACATTGATAGAATTAGAAGGCGAAATAGAAGGGATTAACGTAATATCAAGTCCAGATAGTACAGTTGTAAAACAATTAAACCAAATGAATACTGATCATCCCATTTGGTACTTCAATTATGATGGACTTAGGTTTATTGTGTTTACATATCTTGAACAAAAAGATATTACTTATATTTTAAATCAATATGATAACTTAAATGTTGATGTGATGATTCTTTCAAGTCATGGTTCCACAAATGCTAATCCACCAGAGTTATTTGATCATATACAACCAAAGCTATGTATCTCCATAAATAAACCTTATCTAAATAGTCATTTACCTTCTCGTACAGTGATTAAAGAATTGCAGAAAAGGGGAATTGTATTGTTAGATACTGGCAGTTATGGTGATATTTCATTTTTTAGTATCTTTCATAAGCATTTCGCTCTAACATCAAGCGGGAAAATTGTTATAATTAACTAGTATATGACAGTATATTTATTGAGCGGAAAAGATATGTTTCGACAAGAGGAGCGTTTAGCGACTATTTTAAAAGAGTTCTCTATTGATAAAGACTATGTCACGACCTTTGATGCATCAAATGCGAAGACATTCCGGTTTGATGAAGCTTTAATGGCTTGTGATACGTTTTCATTATTTGATGGTGCTGCTAAAAAAGCTGTTATTATCAAAGAACCACATTTCTTACGTGCTAGTGCAAAAACTGGTAAGAAAGAAACAGATAAACAAGAACAAGAAAAAGATCAACGTTTAAAATCTTTAGAAGCTTATCTTAAGAATCCAAATCCAAATACATTACTCGTATTTTATTGTCATACATTCTCTGCTGATACGAGAAAGAAAGAGTATAAACTTCTTACAACTTATGATACTAGGGTCATTAAATTTGAACTGATGAAACCTTGGGAGTTTGAGAAGTATGTTGATGATAAGTTAAAAGAGCATAAATATAAACTGACGCGTGAAGCTCGTATAGAGTTATTAGAACGTGTTAGTAATGATACGTTAAAATTTCATAACGCTCTTGTTAAGATTGATCTTTATGGAAAAAGAGAACTTAATCTTGAAGATGTTATGCATATTGTGCCGATGAATGCTGACTTAAATATCTTTAGAATAAGTAATGCATTTGTAGCGCATGACTTATCCTCTACATTACTTGCAGTAGATGAGATGTTGCAAGCTCGTTATGACTATGTTGCGATGATTGCGATGCTTGCAAGTAAATTACGTAGTTTATACAATATCAAAAAGCTCTATGAACGTGGTTTGTCGGATAGTATGATTGCGACAAGACTACACGCGGATGATTGGGCAGTCAAAAAAGGCTTAGAAAGTTGTTATCATCTGCAGTCTAAGGCACTGTTAAGATATTTAGAAGAACTTGCCACATTAGAACAAGGTATCAAAGCTGGACGTATTGAACCTAAGAATGGTTTCGAGCAGTTCTTATTAAAGAATGGGAGTTAACATGCAATCAATTAAAGAACTATATAAAATTGGACGTGGACCAAGTAGTTCACATACATTAGCACCAGAGAGAGCATGCAAGCTCTTTAATGAAACATTTGGTGCATTTCCTTATTATGAAGCTGAGTTATTTGGCTCTTTATCCTTAACAGGAAAAGGGCATCATACTGATGCGATTATCGAACAGACACTACTAGGTGAAGTTAAAGTAATCTTCTCTTTAGAATGGGAAGAGGAATTCCCTAATGGATTCTACATTCGCGCATATAATGATAAACACGAACTACAACAGCGTTGGACAGTATTCTCCATCGGTGGTGGCAGCATTCGTATCGTTGAAAAAGATCTTGATTGGAACGATGAAGTATATCAAGAGAATTCACTAAAAGAAATTAAACAAGCATTACAGGATAGAAATGAGACATTACTTTCATACATCTATTCTTATGAACCTAATTTACGTGAATACCTTGCCGATATTGTAGATGCTGAAGTTGAATGTGTTCACGCTGGTATTACAGCTGAAGCTGGAACATTGCCAGGTAAGTTAAGAATGCAAAGAGTTGCACGTAAGTTGTATACAGAAAGTCTAGAGAGTACGAGTTCTTATGCAAATGATTTAAAGTTAATGAGTTATGCTTACGCTGCTGGTGAAGAAAATGCGGACACACATAAGGTAGTTACTGCACCAACACTAGGTGCATGTGGTGTAATCGCAGCGTTAACATATTATTGTATTCATGACTTAAAGATTGAAAAAGATAAGATGATTGATGCGCTCGCGATTGGTGGTATCTTTGGTAACTTGATTAAACATAATGCAACAATTTCTGGTGCAGTAGGTGGTTGCCAGGCTGAAGTTGGATCTGCGGTTGCGATGGCGAGTGCTGCGTTTGCGTATATCTTAGGTGGAAATTTAAACGATATCGAATATGCGGCTGAGATTGGTATTGAGCATCATTTAGGATTAACTTGTGATCCCGTAATGGGATATGTCATGATTCCTTGTATTGAACGTAATTCTCAAGGTATCTTACGTGCTATTGATGCAGCGAACTTAGCAATTCATATGAATAAAGTTCGTGCTACTCACAAGGTAAGTTTTGATACGATCGTCGAAACAATGAAGGAAACAGGAAATTGTATTCCGATGAGTTTGAAGGAAACATCTATCGGTGGATTGGCTAAATATTTTGATGAAAGCCAGTGCTAAAAACAAAAAAGTTGTTCATCCATTAGAGCCAATCTATGATGAACAATCTAAGGTATTAATATTAGGTTCTTTTCCATCTGTAATCAGTAGAAAAGATATGATGTACTACGCAAATAAAACAAATCGATTTTGGTCTGTGATGGGGGCTTTATTTAAGGAAGAAATTACAGACCATGTCTCTTTTTGTAACAGACATCATCTAGCAATTTGGGATGTAATTCATTCTTGTACGATAGAAGGTTCATCAGATTCTTCAATCAAGAATGTAATCCCAAATGATATTGCGGGATTGGTTCAAAAAACACATATTGAATTGATTGTTACTACTGGTAAAAAAGCTGCAACTCTGTACGAACAATATATTCATTTGGATTTACCACATATTAGTTTGCCAAGTACTTCTGCAGCAAACGCAAAGATGAGTCTTGAGGAACTGATATACGAGTATCGAAAGATTAAGGAGGTATTATGAAAAAAGCTGAATTACTTGCACCAGCAGGAAATATGGAAGCCTTGATTGCGGCTGTACAAGCTGGATGTGATGCAGTTTATTTAGGACTTAATTCTTTTTCAGCTCGTGCCTTTGCAGATAACTTTTCAAGAGAGGAACTGATTGAAGCAGTACGATATTGTCATATTCGTGGTGTAAAAGTATATGTCACAATGAATACCATTCTTTACGAACCAGAGATTGAAGCAGCAAAAGATCAAATTCAATTCTTATATGACCATGATGTAGATGCTTTATTAATTCAAGATTTTGGACTATTTCATTATGTTCGTACATGTTTCCCTGATTTTGAAGTACATTGTTCAACCCAGATGCATATCCACAATATGTCTGGTATTGAGTATATGAAAACACAAGGTGTTAAACGTGTTGTATTAGCACGTGAGACACCAATCGAACTAGTAGAAAAAGCTTGTAAGAGCGGTATGGATATCGAAGTATTCGCATATGGTGCTATCTGTATTAGCTATAGTGGACAATGTCAATTTAGTGTTGTCACCAAACAACGTAGTGCAAACCGTGGGATGTGTACACAATGTTGCCGAATGAAATACTACAAGGAAGATGGTAGTGAATTTGAAGAAGGCGAATATATCCTTAGTCCAAAGGATCTAAATGTAATTGATCAATTGCCAAAACTATTATCAGCTGGTGTTAGTAGTCTTAAAATTGAAGGTCGTATGAAACGACCTGAATATGTCTGGTTAATTACAAAGACTTTCCGTGAAGCCATCGATGCATATTATAGAAATGAATCATATCGTGTTTCTAAGAAACGCCAAGAAGAGCTAAAACTAATGTTTAATCGTGGTTTTTCTGAAGGTCATTTATTCCACGATGACGTATCTAAACGTATGAGTCAATATCGTCCAAATCACCAAGGTATTGTGATTGGTGAAGTTGTTGACTTCTATAAAGGCAAAGTTAAGGTAAAACTATCAAAACCACTTTATCAACATGATGGTTTACGTATTCTAAGCGAGCCAGAAGATATTGGCCTAACTGCGGTTAAAATATATGACCAAAAAAATCTTTTAGTAAACAGTGCAAGTCCAGGTCAAATAGTGACTTTGGAATGTAAAGAAGGAAGACCGAAGAAAGGTCAAAAATTACATAAGACAACGGATACAAGACTACTAGATGAAGTGCAACATCATATAGAAGAGTTTAGAAGACTTGTAGATATAACTGTATCTTATGAGGCTAAAATTGGGCAACCATTAAAGCTAGTTGTTTGTGATGGTGAACATACTGTTGTACAAGAAAGTTCAATCAATCTAGAACAGGCTAAAAACGCTCCATTATCAAAGGAAAAGATAGAGGCTGGTTTAGCCAAAACAGGTGCTTTTGCATATCGTATTACAAAATTTATGGGTGAGATTGAGAATATATTCTTACCAGTAAGTGTAATCAACGAAACCCGTAGACTTGCATTAGAAAAATTAGATGATTTACGCGCTTTGCAACATGTACGAAAAGGTAGACAAGAATATCACTACCATACAGACAATATTTTCAATCGAAATTACAAATATATTATTCAAACGAAGAAACCATGTAAATTTGATTTGGAGAATTACTTGAATGTAGTTGAAAATGATACAGTTACTCCAGTTATTCATGAATCACAAGAGGGTACTACTACACTAGTGAGTACTGTACTCTCCCAAGCAGGTGACTTTAATAATACGCTTGTGGATTGTATTGGTGGTATGACACTCAATGTTGTAAATTCATATGCTATTGCATATTTATTATCCATTCCAGGTATTAAAGGTGTGATTCTTTCTGAAGAAATGAGTAACTTTCAGATAGAAAAAACACTTGATGCGTTTGAACAAAGATATGGATTTAAGGCCCCAGTTTATAAGCTTATTTACGGTAAACGTACCTTAATGCACATTAAAGATAATTTCACTAAAGAACAAAATTTAAAATTTATGAGCGATTTACATGGCAATCGTTATGAAATATCGTATAATGCTAGCGAGGTTTCTATCCTAGAGTCATCCGCTTTTAAAACTGATAACCCATTCTGCATGGGTAGCTACTTGATTCTAGATGATGAAACCATCAACATAAAATCTATATTGGAGGATAAATAACATGAAGAATTTTATTGAAGAGTTTAAGGCGTTTGCGTTACGTGGAAACGTAATGGACATGGCAATTGGTGTCATCATTGGTGGTGCATTCCAGGCTATTATCAAGTCATTCATCGACAACATCGTTAACCCATTAGTAGGTGTTGTATTCCAGGTTGACTTCTCAAGTGTTGTAATTCGTTTAGGTGCTGTTAACTTAATGATTGGTGCATTCATTTCATCCGTAATCAACTTCATCCTATTAGCACTAGTATTATTCGTTATGGTTAAGGGTATCAACAAGCTCAAGAAGCCAGAAGTGAAGGAAGAAGCAGCTCCTGTAAAGAGCGACGAAACAGTTCTATTAGAAAAGATTTTAGAACAATTAAAGAACAAATAAGTTTTCTAAAACAGCCATAAAATATGGGCTGTTTTTTTTAATTAAAATTTGTTAAATTTCCCGTTTTTGTGGTTAGAAGAGGGCTATTTTGTTATAATATCTAAGAGATTTAAGGAGATTTTATGTTTCTAAAACGAATCGAAATGCAGGGATTTAAGTCTTTTGCGGATCGTACAATTATTCAGTTTGATCATCCGATTACTGGCATTGTAGGTCCTAATGGTTGTGGTAAATCAAATATCGCCGACTCAGTACGTTGGGTACTTGGTGAACAAAGCGCTAAGAGTATGCGTGGCGATAAAATGAATGATGTTATTTTTGCTGGTAGTGCTGATCGTCGTAGAGTCAATATGGCGGAAGTTACTTTAGTATTTGACAATACAAATCACATTTTAAATGATGACAAAGACGAGATAGAAGTGACGCGTCGTCTTTTTCGTGATTCTGGCGAAGCAGAATATTTAATTAATCGCAAAAATGTACGTTTAAAGGATATTGTTGATTTTTTCTTAGATACAGGACTTGGTAAAGATAGTTTAAGCATTATCTCACAAGGTAATGTCTTATCTTTTGCGGAAGCAAAGCCTCTTGAACGTCGTGGTATCTTTGAAGAAGCTGCAGGTGTAGCGAAGTATAAAAAGAGAAAGCTAGAGTCTTTATCAAAACTAGAAAGAACAAAGGCAAATTTAGATCGTTCTAACGATATTTTAATTGAGCTTGAAAAGCAGGTTTCACCATTAAAAAGACAAGCTAGAAAAGCAGAGATTTACCGTGAAAAGAAGAAACGTTTAGAAGAAATCGAAATCTCAGTTCTAGTACAAGATATTGAAAGTATCCACGCAGATATTGAGACTGCAAAAAAAGCACTCTTTGATATTGAAACAAAGACAACAATGTTTTCTACAGATATTCAAATCAACGAAACAAAACTCTCTGAAAGTAGAAGACAGATTTCTATATTAGACCGTGAAATTAACGACTTACAAGATGAACTAATGAAGAAGTTCAATGAAATTGCTGGTTTAGAAGCACGTCGTACAGAGCTTGATGAAAAGCGTAAGTATATTGTAGAAACTGGTACAAATGAACAGAAGGCTAAACAACTTGCCGGTTTAATTGAAGAAGCTAGAGTTGAGTATGAAGACCGTCAAAAGCGCTTAGATGATTTGAATACGGAAATTCGTTTATATTCACAACAATTAAGTGCTGCGGCAGCAAATATCGTTGATAAACGCAGTGAATATGACCAAGCATCCAATCGTTTACGTTCACTTGAAAACAGAAAGAACGTTATTGATCAGTTAATGCGTAATCCATTCAATAATCAACAAGGTATTCGTTCTATTATGGATAACCAGAATGCTTTATCCGGTATTTTGGGTGTAATTGGACAAGTATTACAGGTCGAAAATGGTTATGAAGAAGCAGTTTCAACAGCCTTAGGTGCAGCAATGAATCATATCGTTACTGTTGATGAGCAGGCTGCTCGTGATGCGATTCGTTTCTTAAATCGTAACCAATCGGGTCGTGCAACATTCTTACCATTAACAGTATGCACACCTCGCTATGTGTCTCAAGATAATCAGATTATTTGTCAGAATACAAAGGGTTATTTAGGTGTAGCTGCAGAATTTGTTAAAAATAATGATCAGTTTGAACCGGTAATTACGAGCTTATTAAATAATGTTCTTGTTGTAGAGGACATGGAAGCTGGGAATGAGTTATCTACATTAACCAACCGCTTATACAAGATTGTGACACTTAGTGGAGAAGTCATTCACCGTGGTGGTTCTATGACTGGTGGTAAAACACGTCACGATACAAATATCATGACTATGCGCAAAGAAGCAGAAGAAATTAATGCGTTAATTGATGCGGAATCTGCACGTCTAGAACTTGCGACAAAGGCTTTAAATCAAGCAAACGAAGCTCGTGATAAAGCAGCGCAAGCGATGAGTGAAAAGCGCTATGCAGTTGCGGCTCTTGAACCTGTCGTAGATGCTAAGAAAGCTAAACTTGAAAAGTTAAAGAATGACTTAGCATTATTAGATCCTAAGGGATTAAATCATGAAAGTGATGAATCTCATACAGAAGAATTAATTGTCCGCTTAAACCAAGCATATCTTGAACGTGATACGATCACAAACGATATGAAAGCAAAGCGTGAACAAAGATATCAGATTAACCAAGAAGCAGAACGTAGAGAACAACAAACTCGTCAAATGCGTAAAGAATTAAGTACTGCAGAAGCCAGTGCAAATGCAATTAAAGTTGATCAAGGAAAGCTTGAAACACGTATGGAATCTTGTTTACAAAGACTTGCAAGCGAATACCAGTTAACATATGAATTTGCTAAGACGAAGGTAACTGATGAACAACTTGAAAACGCAAAGGAAGAAGTTGCACAGTTGCGTGCGGATATTGAACGTCTTGGTAATATCAATATGAACGCACCAGAGGAATATAACGAAGTTAATGAACGCTATGAAACTTTAAAGAATCAGATTTCGGAATTAACAGAAAGTGTTGATAAGATTTTAGCTGCGATTGATGAGATGGATACAGTCATGAAACGTCAGTTTAAGGAAACTTTCGATAAAGTTAACGCAGAGTTTAATGATATTTTCCGCGCCCTTTATGGTGGTGGTAAAGCAGTTCTTACACTACAAGATCCATCAGATATCTTAAATACAGGAATTGATATTGATGCACAACCTCCAGGTAAGGCTGTTCAAAATAACATGTTATTCTCTGGTGGTGAAAAGAGTTTAATTGCATTATGTGTACTATTTGCAATATTGAAGATTAAGCCTGTACCTATGGTCATTCTTGATGAGGTAGAAGCAGCGCTAGACCCAGGTAACGTAGAGCGTTTTGCTCAATACTTACATCACTATACACACCAGACACAGTTTATCGTTGTTACACACCGTCCTGGTACGATGGAAAACGCTGACGTTCTATATGGTGTAACAATGCAAAACCAGGGTGTATCACAGATGTTAAAGGTTGCCTTACATGATGCTCTCAGTATGGCAGATGCTACAAATGAGGAGGTACAAGCATGAGTTTTTTAGATAAGTTAAAAGAAGCCTTCTCTAAAAAAGATGATAAAGCTACATATCTTTCTGGTTTTAAAAAATCAAAACAAACATTTGGTGATCAATTAAACCAAATGCAATACAAATACAAAGGGGTAGATGATGAATTTCTTGAACAGTTAACAATTATTCTTTTGGAGAGTGACGTTGGAATAGAAACAGCAGACTATATCTGCGAACAGATGAAGTTAAAGTGCTCTGAATATCCTTCAATTACTTTTAAGTGGGCGATGAATTTCTTACTTGAAACAATGAAGGAAATTTATGAAGCAACACCTGATAAACCAATCTCATTTAATGAGAATGGTACGACTGTATTCTTATTAGAAGGTGTGAATGGTTCTGGAAAAACAACAACATCTGCTAAACTTGCACGCATGTTTTTAGACCAAGGGAAGACAGTTGCATTTACAGCAGCGGATACTTTCCGTGCTGGTGCAATTGACCAACTTGCAAAGTGGGGTGAACGCTTAGGTGTCCCTTGTATCAAAGGAATTGAAAACGGAGATCCTAGTGCAGCAATCGTTGATGGATGTCGTTATGCACAAGAAAATAATATAGATATCTTATTATGCGATACTGCTGGACGTTTACAAAACAAAGCGAATCTAATGAATGAGCTATCTAAGATGAATCGTGTAGCGGCGAAAGAAATTCCTGGTGCACCACATAATACATGGCTTGTATTAGATGCAACAACAGGGCAAAATGGTTTGTCTCAAGCACAAATTTTCGCAGAAGCAACAAATTTAAGCGGTATTATCTTAACAAAGATGGATGGAACAGCAAAGGGTGGTATAGTGATTGCGATTAAGCATAAACTACATATTCCTGTATATTATTTAGGATTAGGTGAGCAGCCTACTGACTTACGTCCATTTGACTTAGATGCATACTTATATAGCATTTCAGAAGGGCTAGAAAATGCAAAGTAAGTTATATTACAACAGTTTATTAGACTTTTACGAAAAACTATTAACACAGAAACAACAAGAGATTTGTAACTTCTATTTCCGAGATGATCTATCATTGCAGGAAATCAGTGAACTTGTAAATACATCACGTGCAGCGATTCATGATACAATCAAGCGCTGTCGTATTGAACTAGATTCTTATGAAGAAAAGTTAGGTATGTATGCTTCTTACACAAAACGATGCAAGCTATATGAAAAGATTCGAAAGGTTGGTTCAGCAGAGGTTGTTAAATTAATCGACCAATGCTTAGATACAGAAATTGATTAAGGAGGAAGATATGAGTAAGGTCATTTCAGTAAATTCAGGATCATCATCACTAAAGTTTCAATTATTTGATATGCCAAGTGAAACAGTTTTAACAAGTGGACAGGCAGAACGTATTGGTCAACAGATGGGTGCGTTCACTATCAAGTACAATGGTAAAAAGGAAACAGTAGAGCTTCCAATTCCAAACCATAAAGTAGCTGTTGATATACTTTTAAATAAATTAACAGAACTTGGTATTGTAGAAAATCTTGATGAAATCAAGGGTGCAGGTCACCGTATCGTACAAGGTGGTTCTTCATTTGATCAGTCTGTAGTTGTGGATGAAGAAGTTGAAAAGCTTGTTGAAGAATATGGTGAACTAGCTCCATTACATAACCCAGCACACTTAGTATGTTATAGAGCATTTAAGGAATCTTTACCAAATATTGGACACGTATTCGTATTTGATACAGCATTCCATCAGACAATGCCAGAGGAATCATATATGTTCCCAGTACCATATGAATGGTATACAGATTATAAGATTCGTCGTTATGGTGCTCATGGTACAAGTCATCAATATGTTAACCGTCGTACTGCTGAATTAATGGGTAAAGACGTTAATAGCTTAAATATGATTACTTGCCACTTAGGTAATGGTGCTTCTATTACCGCAATTAAGAATGGTAAAGTTATTAATACATCTATGGGATTAACACCATTAGGCGGAATTATGATGGGTACTCGTTGTGGTGACATTGATCCAACTGTTGTATACTACATGATGAAGAAGTTAGGATGCACACCAGATGATATGGATACATATTTAAATAAAAAGTCTGGTATGTTAGGCATTTCAGGTATTAGTTCTGATGCTCGTGATGTTCAGGCAGCAATTGATGCAGGAGATCCTCGTGGTATTTTAACTGGTAAACTATATACAAACCGTGTTATTAACGTTGTAGGTGGCTATTACTTCCAATTAGGACACGTAGATGCAATTGCATTTACAGCAGGTCTTGGTGAAAATGATGATGCATGCAGAGAACGTATTTTAAAGGCGATGGAAGAAGCGTTAGGCTTAAGCATCGACTATGAATTAAATGCTACAATTCATGGTAAGGAATGTCTCATTTCCAAGCCTGATTCAAAGGTACAGGTATGGATTGTTCCTACAAACGAAGAAGTTGTAATTGCACGCGATACAGTTAGATTGTTAGGTCTATAATGAATCTCGATTTTAAGGCATTATTAAAGACAATTGAAGATGCAGATGTCATTACATTATTTAGACATACACATCCTGATTGTGATGCACTAAGCTCCCAGAATGGTATGTGTAGTTGGATTAAAGCGAACTTTCCAGACAAGAGGGTATATAGATTAGGGGAGGAGACAACAGATCAAACTGTTTATCCACCATCTGATACAGTTGATGAAGATACAATACGTTGTAGTACAGCAATTGTTCTAGATACCGGAAACAAAGAGCGTATTGATGATCAACGTTATGCACTTGCAAAACAAGTGATTAAAATTGATCACCATCCAAATCTAGATCCGTATGGAAATCAGAATTATGTCTGTGAAGAAGCAGCTGCTACTTGTGAAATTCTCACAAGTTTCTTTGCAAGCTGTGAAAATCAGATTATGAATCATGAGATTGCAACATACCTATATAAGGGGCTATTAACAGATACCTTATGCTTTAGAACAAGTAATACAACACAACACACACTAGAAATGGCAGCAAAATTAGCATCATATAATCTAGCAATTCCAGAACTAAATCGTGAGTTATTTGATGTTAGTTATAAAACATTTCTTTTCAGTAATTGGATTCGTTCCAATACACAGTTGCTTGGTCAATATTTAGCTTATGTGATTATTCCAGAAACTATTCAGCATGAATACAATATTAGTGCTTCATCAGCACGTAATCGCATTGATGAGATTGGTCATGTAAAAGAATTTTCAATTTGGGCTATTTTTACAGAGAAAACTGTAGATGGACATAAACTTTATGATGGCTCATTACGTTCTAAAACAGCAATTATAAATACAATTGCAAATCAATACCATGGTGGCGGTCACAAGAATGCTTCCGGTGTTAAAGATCTGACTGAAAATGATTTACAAAATCTACTACAAGATTTATATAAAGTTAGTATGTAGCACATATAAACAAAAAATGTCAATATTGAATGTGCTATAAAAACTATAGTAAAATACAAACATATTAGGAGGAAATTAAAATGGCAGAAACATTAAATAAGAAGAGTATTGCTGAATTAGTAGCTGAAAAGCACAACCTAACTAAGAAAGAAGCAGCAGAGATTATCGATTTAGTATTTGATACAGTATCAGGTACTTTAAAAGATGGTGGTCGTGTAGATATTTCCGGTTTTGGTAAGTTTGAAGTTAAGACACGTGCAGCTCGCACAGGTATCAACCCACAAACAAAAGAAACAATCAAGATTCCAGCATCAAAGGTTCCTGGATTCAAAGCAGCTAAGAACTTAAAGGAATTAGTTAAGTAAGCTCTAAGGCACTCATACGAGTGTCTTTTCTTTTATTATAAGTAACTTCGCATAATGTATGTTATGCGATTTAAATAAATATAAAAAGATGAGTCTCTTATAGAGTGATTACTCATCCTTCTTCTTTGGTATATCTAAGTCTTGTGATGCTAATGGATTAAACTTACTATACGCATCAAACAATTGTTTATTTTGTACGTGTGTATAGATTTCTGTAGTCTGTATATTACTGTGACCTAGGATTTCTTGAATACTACGTAAATCAGCGCCACCTTGTAACATATGTGTTGCGTAACTGTGTCTTAGTTTATGTGGTGTAATATGCTTTTTAAAACCAAGTTCGACACATTTGCGTTGTAATAGTAATTCTACGTATTTACTAGTAATCTTACGACCAAATCGATTTAAAAAGAACATATTGGTCTTTTTATGAACTAGATTAACACGTGTAATAGAAACGTATTGTTTTAGAAGTGGAATACTACCTTTTGGTATTGGAACAATGCGTTCCTTATCCCCTTTTCCAAGTACACGAATTTTGCCTGTATCAAGGTCTACACGATTAATTGTTAGATTACACACTTCAGATACACGTAAACCACAACTATAGATAGTCTCTAGAAGTGTATGATCTAGATTATCCTGGATATTTGTATCGTCAAACGACTGCATTAACATTTTAATTTCATCGACAGTACAATACACTGGCAATGTTTTAGGTCCTTTATGTACCTGCAAGTTTAAGCTTGGATCTGCTTCATCATGCATCATCGTCATAAACTGGTGAAATGATCGTATCGCAGCAGTCATTCTTGCTAATGATGATGGAGCTTTATATTCACTTTGGTTTGCAATAAACTCTTCAATTAACTCTGGTTGAATCTTTTTTGTATTTGTAATGCCTTGTTCATCTAAAAATTGTTTATATTGCTTTAAATCATTTTCATATGAAGATACTGTACGCTTGCTCTTGCCTTCGTTAATTTTTATATTAGTGAAATATTCAGCAAATGCATCATGAATCTTCATCGCTATTCTCCTTTAAAAGATTACTTGCTCTAACAAAGGCTTTCTTAAGTCCAAGCATACCATTTAAATCATTTATAATATCCTTTGTTTCCGCTTTAAATGCTGCTTCTTCATCAAATAAATTGAGTTGTGAAGAAATATAACCTTCATCTGCAAAATCACCAACTGTGATACCGAGTAAGCGTACTGCTTCCCCTTCTTCCCAGTTATCTTCAAACAAGGCTATCGCTGCATTATAAATCTCATCTGCACGCCAGATTGGCGTAGATAACTTCATAGCGCGTGTAATATTTCTAAAATCATAATAACAAATACGAATGTGAATCGAACTTCCAACTTTACTTGCGTTTTTAAGGCGTTTAGAGAGCGTTCTAGCTAGTGTTCTAATTAAACCAGCTAATTCCTCATATTCATTAATATCTTCTAATAACGTCTCAGAAATGCCCATTGATTTAGCATCCCATTCTGTTTCCAACTCTCGATGATCAATACCATTTGCACGATCGATGTAATCATCGGTATTTTTACCTAATATTTCTCTCAGTTTTGTGATATCTTTATAGTTTGCTAAATCACCAATTGTACGGATACCGATTTCTTGCATATAAGGAACTGTTTTATTTCCTATACCACGCATATCCTTGATTGGTAACGGCCACATCTTTTCTTTAACATCACGAATTCGTAGAACAGTAATACCATTTGGCTTTTTCATATCACTTGCCATCTTGGCTAAAAACATATTTGGAGCTACACCGATAGAACATGTTAAACCAAGTTCTGTATAAATTTGTTTTTGTAAGGACCAAGCAAGATCTAATGGTCTTTCAAATCTCTTGATTGCTTCAGTCATATCAGCATAACATTCGTCTACAGATGCTTGTTCTACAAGAGTTGTGTAGGAACGTACAATCTCCATAAAACGCTCCGATAGATTGCGATACCAAGTATAGTGACCTTCAACGATAATTAAGTCTTTACATAGCTTCTGTGCTTCGCTAACAGGCATTGCACTATGTATGCCAAATGCACGTGCTTCATAGCTTGCAGTAGAAACAACACTACGTCTAGTGGCTCCAGAGATTACTATCGGTTTGCCTTTTAAATCTGGATTTAATAGTACTTCTGCATTTGCAAAGAATGCATTTAAATCAATATGAAAATATACGTGATACATTAGCTATGATTTCTCCGATAGAGTTCTTGTGCAGCTTTCTTAGAAATATCGGTAATACTACCACTGGAGATGAGTGCAAGCTGATCAATACGTCCATTCTCATCTAATTCATTAACATGTGTAATCGTCTTATTATCTTTATCTTCCTTCGATACAAAATAATGTGTATCTGCACAAGCTGCTACTTGTGCTAAATGTGTTACTGCAAAGACTTGACATGAATTGGATAATGCCTTCATCTTTTGTCCAATCGCAGTTGCAACCGGACCACTGACACCTGTATCAATCTCATCAAAGATAACAGTTTGAATTCCTTGTAGTTTTGTAAAGATTACCTTTAAACCAAGCATTAATCGGCTTAATTCACCACCACTGGCAGTCTTAACAAGTGATTTCAGTTCTTCCCCTTTATTCATGGAAATCATAAACTCAACATTCTCATTTCCGTGTTCACTTGGATTACATTCTGTAAATACTGTTTTAAAGCATGCATTTGGTAACATGAGTTCGTTTAGATTGATAAGAATTGCATCATCAAGTTCTTTTGCACGTGATTGTCGAATCTTAGATAAATTTGTTGCATTCTTTTGATATAGGTTATATACTTTTTCAATCTTTTTATCCATCTGCTCAATGAACTCTTTACGATGTGTAAACATCTGTACTTGTTGTTTGAGTTGTTCTTGTTGAGAGAGAATATGTTCAATAGAGTTTCCATATTTTCTCTTTAACTTTTGAATTGTAAAGAGTCTCTCTTCCATCTCATTGATTTCTTCTTCATCCATGTCATATTCACCAACAAGTTTGTGAAGTTCATCAATACTATCTGAGATAGAATAATATGCATCAGAAATAGATGTTTGAATAGCTGTTGTTTTCTCGTCATTTCCTAAACTTGAACATAGTTTTTGTAAATCATATAAAGAATCAGCCAACCCTTCTTCATATAGTGAAAAGACTTGATTATATTTATCAAGTGAGTTTTTAATTTGTTTATACTGTCTTTCCTTTTCGGCTAATTCTTCATCTTCACCAATTTTAAGGTTGGCTTGGTCGATTTCTTGAATTTGATATTGGAAGTATTCTAAATCATTTTCATTAAACTCGTTTTGTAAAGCCTTCTCTTTTTCTTTTATAAGTCTAGCATATTCTTGGTAAGATTCTTTTACTTGTTTAAGTTCTTCATCAACTTGTAAGAAAGTATCAAGTAAACGAATATGATTAGCTGTGTTTAGCAAATATGCTGTATCTCTTTGACCATGGATATCAATTTCATCTCTAAGAATATCCTTTGCAAGAGATAATGTAACAATACGATGATCAATACGAATCACCGATTTACCTGAAGATAATAGTTCTCTTGTAAACGTAACATCTTCAGTTGTTTCTAAACCAGCCTCTGCTAATACATCTATTGCGTGTTGATTTTGGGATAAATCAAAAGTACCTTCAATGATTGCTTTCTCTTTTCCTTTTGAAATATACGAAGCACCTGCACGCTCTGCGCATAAGATAGAAATAGCATCTAGCATAATTGATTTACCAGCACCAGTTTCACCAGTAAATGCACTAAACCCAGACTTAAAATCTAGGTTTAGTTCATCAATCAGTATGAAGTTTTTGATATACAGGTGTTTCAGCATAACTTTCTCCTACAAATATTGTTGTACATCAGCTAAGAAAGTATTCATATCAATGTGATATTCCTTACGTAACTGTGCACTTGTACCTTGTGGTATGAACTTATCAGGCAATCCATAAATCTTGATTGGAAGACAAATCTCTGACTCATTTAGATATTGTAATATCAATGAGCCTAAACCATTTGTCTTATAGTCTTGTTCATAAACAAATAGTTTTAATTTACGATTAACAAGAGACTGAATCATCTCATAGTCGAGTGGCTTGATAAAACGTGCGTTTACAATCGTTACTGGTAAGTTATTAGAGATCACTTTCTCTAATAACTTATTTACCATATCACCATAGGTGATAATGGCCACTTTATTATCTGGAGAATCATGTAATAATTCCCAAGATCCTACCGGTATTAAATTTGCATTGCATACATTAGATGTCTTTACTTCACCCTTAGGAAAACGTACTGCAAAAGGATGTTTCTGGTTAAAGGCTGTAAACAATAGGTTTTTTGCTTCTTGCGCATCCTTTGGATGAGAAATAATCATGTTAGGAATTCCAGAAAGTATACCAATGTCAAATGTTCCTTGGTGTGTTTCACCATCTCCACCAACAAGACCTGCATGATCTACACCAATAACAACCGGTAAATCCATACGACAAATATCATGGTTAATTTCATCATATGCACGTTGTAAGAATGAACTATAAATACACATATACGGCTTCTTACCAGAAATCGCTAAACCAGCCGCAAAAGTTGCTGTATGTTCTTCCGCAATACCCGTATCAAAGCTACGATCTGGGTACTTAGCAAATAAGACACCCATACCACTACCATTAATCATCGCTGGTGTTAAAGAAACAATATCTTTATCCTTTTGTGCAAACTCGGCAACACATTGACTCATAAATGGTCCCCATGCTGTAAAACCACACGGAACTTCATGTAATGGTTTTCCTGTTTCAATATTGAATGGACCTACGCCATGCCAGTGTCCCTCACTATCTTCTTCACATGGAGAATAGCCTTTCCCCTTTTTTGTCATAACATGAATAATTGTTGGACCACCATGGTGTTTCGCTGTTTCTAGCACTTGAATTAAATCATGTATATTATGTCCATCAACCGGACCCATGTAATCTAAACCAAACTCTTCAAAAATACCACCATCGATTACTGCTTCACGCATGGAATCTTTTACAACCTTCAAACCTTTATACAACGCATCACCAATCGGATTACCCGACAATGAACGCTTTAATGATGATTTGAAAGAAGTATATCCTTTTAAGGTACGTAGTTTTGAAAAACCTGCATTCATTGCACCTACATTTTTAGAAATTGACATATTGTTATCATTAAAAATAATGATAATATTACGTTTCTCAACACCAATTTCGTTCAATGCTTCTAAAGATAAACCATTACTGATAGCACCATCACCTATTACTGGGATAATACTATAATTTTCTTTGTTTAAATCTCTTGCAACAGCCATACCTAACGCAGCAGATAGTGAAGTAGAACTATGTCCTGCTTCCCATACATCATGTTCACTCTCGCTACGCTTCTGGAAACCTGAAAGCCCTTTGTATTGACGTAACGTTGAAAAGCGATCTGCACGACCAGTTAATATTTTATGCACGTATGATTGATGACCAACATCGAAAAGTATCTTATCTTTAGGTGAATCAAATACATAGTGTAAGGCGATTGTTAACTCAACAATCCCTAAATTACTCGCTAAATGTCCACCTGTCTTTGATAATGAATAAATTAAAAAAGTACGAATTTGTTCAGCCAAGTCCTTTAATTGATTGTTATTTAAAGTCTTAAGAAATGCGGGGTCACGAATTTCATTTAATTCCATAGAATATATCTCCTACTTACGACGTTTCTGGATTTGATAAACATATTCCAATAGTTCTGCAGAATCAAATCCATATAAAGATTTGATTTGTTCAATTACAGATTGGTATAAGTTGTTCATCATTTCTTTAGCGCGTTCAATTCCTAAAATCGAAACACTAGTCCCCTTATGGTTCTTCTGATCAGAATTTGATTTACCAAATTCATTCGCAGTTAATTCAATATCTAAAATATCATCTTGGATTTGGAAAGCGAGTCCAAGAGAAAAACCTATCTTCTTCCATGCAGGAATGTCTTCTTCATGTTTTGCAAGTGTAGAAGCCATTAATAGCGGTGCTGTTAATAAACATCCTGTCTTATGTTCATGAATTCTTTGAAGCATTTCCCAATCAATGTATTTATTTTCAGCTTCTAAATCAAGCTGTTGACCATAAACCATACCGCTTGGACCAGCCATCTTAGATAGAATTGAAATACATTTCACAACAGTTTCACTAGATTCTGTTGAACTTGCAGCAACTTCAAAAGCGTATGTCAATAAGCCATCACCTGCAAGGATTGCAGTAGCTTCATTGAATTGCTTATGACATGTTGGTAACCCTCTGCGTAAATCATCATTATCCATTGCTGGTAAATCATCATGAATAAGTGAATATGTATGAATCATTTCTAATGCACACGCAAATGGATTGCCAATTGCTGGATCTATACCATATCCCTTTAATACAGTATAGAGAAGTAATGGGCGGATTCTCTTTCCTCCAGCAGTCAAAGAATAAAGCATTGCAGATTTTGTAGTACTATCTGGAAGCGTATTGATATAGTTTTCCAGAAGTAACTCAATTTGCATCTTCAGTATCTCCGTTTTTACGAATTACATCATTGATTTGTGATTCAAACTTCTTTAACTTTGTATCACATGCTTTTACTAATTGAAGACCTTCTTCAAATAATGTGATTGTTTCATCTAAAGGTTTTTCATTCTCTTCAAGATCGTTAATGATTTCCTCTAAACGATTCATAGATTCTTCAAATGATTTATCCTTTGTTGGCATGACTGTCCTCCTTTGTCTGAACGATAGCACCGATTGTACCATCAGCCAAACGTACATTTATTTGATCACCAATTTCTAAAGTATCAGTAGAATTGATGACTTTGTTATTTTTATAAGTAACACTATAACCACGATTTAATACTAGCAGTGGTGAATATGCGTTTAATAGTGACATATTCTTTTCTAATCTTGTTCTTCTATCATCTGCAGTAACACTTAATGCATGTTCCATTTGCGATTGATATTGAACAAGTAGGTTCTGATTTTCTTGTACGGATTGTTTTGCGTACATCAACAATCTCTGTTTATCTGCTTGAATTATTTCATGTAAAGTTGCTGAACGCTCTCGTATTAATTGTGAGAAGCGATGGAAGTTTTCATTTAGTTCATGTCGTTTATCAACTGGTAATTCTTTAAATCGCATTAGCTTTTCTGACATATAATCTAAACGTGTAATATAATCACGATACAAACGTTCTGGCTTAGTAAGTACTGGTTGGCTAGCATTATATACAAATCGTTTCTTAGCATGCATGAATGTGTTACGCATTACATTCATCAAACGACTTCTACTATTCTGCAACGTTGCTAGTACTTCTTGCATATCAGGAACAGCAGCTTCGACCGCTCCTGTTGGGGTATTGGCACGATAATCTGAAACAAAATCTACTAATGTAAAGTCTATCTCATGACCAATACCTGTCACGATTGGTGTCTTCATTTGAAAGATATATCTTGCTAACGTTTCATCATTAAAGCACCACAAATCTTCAATCGATCCACCACCACGAACTAACATGATAACTTGATGATTTCCTGCATCAGCAGCTTGTAAAGCTGTAATGATTTTTGGTGCAGCATCCATCCCCTGTACAGGTGCAGGATATTCTGTAAGTTTTGAAATTGGCCAACGCTTTTTTAATGTTATAAGTGCATCTTCTCGTGCGGCTGTATTATTACCAGTTACAAGAGCAATATCCATTGGATATGCAGGTAACGGTTTTTTATAACTTGCATCAAATAAACCTTCTTCACTTAGCTTCTTCTTCAGCAATTCAAACTGCTGATATAATTGGCCAATACCACTACGTTCCATGTTGGTAGCGATCATCTGCACACTACCATCAACAACATAGACACTAACATCACCTTTAAGTACGACTTTATCTCCATTTTCAGGTTTGAATCCCAGTTTTTGATTTGCAGAAGAAAACATGACACACTTTAAAGATGCATGATCATCTTTCAGCGAAAAATACCAGTGCCCACTGTATGGCATACGTATATTTGAAATCTCCCCTTCAATCATTACACCATGTAATACTGGATTTTCATCCATCACTTTCTTCAAGTAATTTACAAGTGTACTGACAGGGACAACACGTCTACTCATATTACATCTAATACGCTGTTTACTAACTTATATGTATCAGAATCACAATAACGCTTTGCTAACTGAACAGATTGGTCAATAATAACAGCAGACTCCGTTTTCTTTAAATCAAATTCAGCACATCCGTTCAATAAAATTGCTTTTTCAATCAATCCTAAACGTTCATAAGACCAACCCTTTTTAAGAACTGAGTCAATATATTGGCGATAGCGCTCTTCATTGGCGATAGCTGTTTTAATTACATCAATAAAATATGGATCGATTTCACTTTCATCAACTTTAAAAACATCGTTAATCAATGCGTGAATATCTCGTTGAACAATGAGGTATTGATATACCGTAATCATTGCATTTTCTCTTTGGTCATGACGATTCATTTTTCTATAATCTCCTATCAAATATTTTACCATGTTAAACTCTATTTTGGGCATAATCTTGCCTGTTTTCATTGCATGGAATAAAATATTCACATGAGTAAAAATAACAATAATCCATCATTCCTTCAAAAAACATTTCAACATCTAAAAACAATCCATGAACATCGTAGTCTTGTACGTAAGTTTTGTTTTCAATGTGGTTTATACAAGCAAGGTTTAACACATGATTTATCAAAGTATTCCTTCGCGGAACTATTACCTAGCATTCATTATTACCAAGGATATCGTTCTCCTTATACAAAAGAAAAGGAATTACATGGCTATTCTCTTGGATGGTTACATCATAAAGGTTGTAACAAGCATCATTGGGAATATTGGTGGGATAAGATTGATGGTAAATGGCAAGCAATCAAAATGCCACAGAACTATGTTGTAGAAAGTGTTTGTGATCGTATCGCAGCTTGTAAAGTGTACCAAAAAGAACAGTATACACAATCCTCTGCTTTAAATTATTATTTGAATAGTCATGATGAACAGAATCTTCATCCCCAAACCGCTAATTTATTTGAACGTATTCTTCGCTACATTGAGAAATATGGAGAAGATTCTACATTTAAACGAATCAAAGATCTTCTACAACAAAAGAAAGATTTATATGAAGTATTCTAACCTATAGACATCTATAGGTTTTTTAATAAATAAAAGGCTCATAAGAGCCTTTTGCATACTACTTGTTATATGTATTATCGTTATGCTTAACTTGAACGTCGTGCGCTCCACCTTCTACGATAGAAGTAGCAGATACAAGCGTTAGTTTAGCCTTATCTTGCAATTCAGGAATTGTTAATGCACCACAGTTACACATTGTAGACTTAATCTTTAATACTGTTAATGCAACGTTATCCTTTAAGGAACCTGCATATGGTACATAAGAATCTACTCCTTCTTCAAAGGATAATTTCTTACCTTGACCTAAGTCATAGCGAGCCCAGTTACGAGCACGTGCAGAGCCTTCACCCCAGTATTCCTTCACAGTATTACCATTCACAACTAACTTTTCACCTGGAGCTTCTTCAAATCTGGAGAAGTAACGTCCTAACATAACAAAGTCAGCACCCATTGCTAAAGCTAATGTAATGTGATAGTCATACACGATACCACCATCAGAACAAATTGGTACATATACACCTGTTTCTTTAAAGTATTCATCACGAGCCTTCGCTACATCAATGACTGCAGTAGCTTGGCCTCTACCAATACCCTTTGTTTCACGAGTGATACAGATAGAACCGCCACCGATACCAATCTTGATGAAGTCAGCACCAGCATCTGCTAAGTAACGGAAACCTTCCGCATCAACAACGTTACCTGCACCCACCTTAAGCGTATCGCCATAATTCTGACGAATCCACTTGATTGTCTCTGCTTGCCAAATAGAATAACCTTCAGAAGAGTCAATAACGACACAGTCTACACCAGCTGCAACAAGTGCAGGAATGCGTTCTGCGTAGTCACGTGAGTTAATACCAGCACCTACTAATAAACGTTTTTCTTTATCTAACAGTTCATATGGATGTTCCTTATGAGAATCATAATCCTTACGGAATACAAGATATTGCAGATGGTCATTTTCATCTACAACAGGAAGTGTATTTAACTTGTTATCCCAAATAAGATCATTTGCGGATGATAATGTTGTATTAGGCCCACCAACAATTAAATGTTCACGTGGTGTCATATAATCCTTAACAAGCTCATTACCAGTCATACGAGACCTACGATAGTCACGTGAAGTCAATAGACCCATTAACTTACCGTTCGGTGTTCCATCTTCTGTAACTGCAATCGTAGAATGTCCTGTTTCTTCAATTAAAGCATAAACTTCCGTAAACTTAGTATCTGGCTTTACGTTAGAATCACTGACAACAAAACCTGCCTTATGATTTTTAACACGTGCAACCATCGCTGCTTGACTTGCGATTGGCTGAGAACCGAAGATAAATGCCATTCCGCCTTCCTTTGCAAGAGCGATACCTAAACGGTCACCGGATACAGACTGCATAACGGCACTAATCATAGGTATATTTAAAGAAATTGCTGGTTCTTCACCCTTCTTATAACGAACAAGTGGTGTTTTTAATGAAACATTGGCAGGAATATTTTCTGGTCCTGTAAATCCAGGAACGAGTAAATATTCACTAAAAGTATGTGAAGGTTCATCATAGTAGTATGCCATTAACGTAATTCCTCCCTTTTATAATTTTACTAATTATATCAATTAATAATGTTATGTAAATAATTCCGAACAAATATTCTAAAAAAACTTACAAATATGCATGAAATATGACGATACTAGCATTTTGTATGTATTTTATTTCACGAAAACAGCTATCTAAAATGGATGTATATTATTACTCTATTCATTATGATCTACATTTTAGATAATATTCTATTTGAAGCCAATTATGGTATAATCTTAAAGGTTATAAGAGGTATATTATGCGATTAAAAAATAGTTATTTCTTTACAATTCGTGAAAATGCGAAAGATGAAGATTCAGTAAGTTCAAATTTACTTGTACGTGCTGGCATGATCAAGAAGAGTTCAGCTGGTGTGTATATGATGTTACCAATGGGTAATCGTGTATTATCAAAGATTTACGCAATTATTCGTGATGAAATGGATAAGATTGATTGCCAAGAATTATCTATGCCTTCATTAATTCCTGAGGAAGTGTATGTATCCTCTGGAAGACGTGCAGGTTTTGGTAAAGGTATGTTCTCATTAAAGGATCGTAAAGGTGTTCCTTATGTATTAGGACCAACTCATGAGGAGTTATTTGCGATGGCCGCTAAGATGCAGATACGCTCTTACAAAGATATGCCATTTTCACTTTATCAGATTCAAACTAAATTCCGTGATGAACCACGCCCTCGTTACGGCTTAATTCGTGTACGTGAATTTACAATGAAGGACTCCTACACATTTGATAAAGATAAAGCTGGATTAGATAAATCTTACGCAAAACAATTTAATGCATATAAAAACATTATGAATCGCCTTCACTTAGATTATCGTATTGTTCGTGCTGATACAGGTGTCATGGGTGGTTTATTATCAGAAGAATTCCAGGCAATTACCCCACTTGGTGAAGATATACTTGTATTAAGTGATGATGATAGTTTTGCTAGTAACATAGAAGTAGCTCCATGTGTACCAGAAATAGCTGATAAAGAAGATACGCTTGAGACACTTACTTTAGTAGAAACTCCTCATTCACGAACAATTGAAGAAGTAACTGAATTCTTAAAGAAAGATGTAAAGAAGTTTGTTAAGACTTTGATCTATAACGTTGATGGTAAGGCAGTAGCAGTTATGGTACGTGGTGATCGTGACGTTAATGAAACAAAACTACGTAAATTATTAGAAGCTAGCTCAGTAGAACTTGCAGACCCTGCAATGGTTATGGCAGCGACAAACGCTGAAATTGGCTTTGCTGGTCCAGTAAATATTCAGTGCCCTCTTTATGCAGATGAAGAAGTTTTATATATGTATAACTTTGTAGTAGGCGCAAATAAAACTGGTTACCACTATACAGGCGTAAACCAAAGAGATTTCACTCTTACAGGACATGGAGATTTAAGAAATATCCAAGAAGGAGACAAGAATCCTAATGGTGAAGGTGTTGTACATTTCGCGCATGGTATTGAGGTTGGTAATACATTCAAACTTGGAACAAAATACTCTAAGGCATTAGACCTACAGTATCTTGATCAAAACAATCAGTTGCAATATGTCTGGATGGGTTCTTATGGTATTGGACCTGCTCGTGCAATGGCTGCCCTTGCAGAACAAAATGCAGATGAAAATGGTATTAACTGGCCAAAGGATTTAGCACCATTCCAAGTTGCTGTAGTGATTATATCTATGAAGGATGAAGACCAAATACGTATTGGTAATGAACTACATGATGCATTACAAGCACAAGGCATTGAAGTAGTACTTGATAACCGTGATGAACGCCCAGGTGTTAAGTTTAAGGATATGGAATTGATTGGTATTCCTTTTAGAATTACAGTTGGTCGTGGTGTAGCTGAAGGTAAAGTTGAATTGAAATCTCGTACAGGTGATTCAATTGAAGTTCCTGTTACAGAAGTTATTGATAAACTCAAAGAATTACTATAAATATAAAAAGTTCTATACATTGAAACGTATAGAACTTTTCTTTATTTAATAATAGATTGACCTAACTTTACTGATGTAGGTGCAATAAATTCAATTGTTTGTGTATTTGCATTAGTTACTACAAGCATTGTACTCATATTATATTTTGCACGTAACTTCTTCAAATCTACCTCAACGATTGGATCTCCGGCCTTTACATTATCCCCCTGCTTTTTAGATAAAACTGTAAAGCCATCACCGTTAGCTTCAACTGTATTTACACCACAGTGCACAAGTAATTCAACACCATGCTTGGTAGTAATACCAAATGCATGACCTGTAGGGAACAAAACAGATAATTCACCATTTGCTGGTGAGCATAATACCACCTTATCTCCTTCATATGTGAAGGCAATACTATCACCCATCATCTTTTCCGCAAAGACTGGATCTGGAACAGTTGTTACATCAATTAACTGACCATCCGCAATTGCGACAATCGCATCATCATTTACAACGATATGATTCTGTAAGTCTTCTTTTTTCTTGAAAAAATTAAACATAATTTTCTTCTCCTATCATTGACTTCATTATAGTAGTATAGTTTTCTTTCTAGTGTCAATGACATTCAAAACTACACTAGCTTACGTAAGTATTCTGGTATCCAATGAAAGCTAGAACTCAATAACAACGAACGGTCAAGATGAACACCGAATGGAATGTGTCTTTCTGGTTTATGGAAATCACTACCTCCACTTACATATAAGTGGTTTTCTTCACAATACTTAAATAATTTAATTGATTCACGCATTGGAATACTTGGATGGAAACACTCGATTCCATCCAATCTATCCTTCACTTCTTCAATGTAACTATTTTTTCTGAATGCATCATATTCAAAGATATGGGCTAAAAATGCTTTTCCACCTGCACGATGAATTAAGTCAATTGTTTCATCAAAAGAAAGATATGTATCAGCCTCATGAATAAAGAATGGGCTATCCGGATTAGATAAACCTTTTCTAAAAAATGACTTATATGATGGATAAATCTTAGCAA
>JABZMB010000055.1 GCA_015256455.1 Solobacterium sp.
GCAAAGATTCCAGGTCAACAAAAGTACTTAGATGATGTATTCCAAATTCCTCAATTAGAAGAGGGAAAACAAACTACAATCAATGGACCTTTAGATATTCGCTTTGACCATGTATGGTTTGGATATCGCAAAGATACACCTGTGATAAAAGACCTCAGTTTTGAAATCAAACAAAATGAAAAGGTCGCAATTGTAGGACCTAGTGGATGCGGTAAGACGACAATTGTCAATCTTCTCTCTCGGTTCTGGGATGTAGATAAAGGGGCAATATATCTAGCGGGAAAGGATATTCGTGAGTATACAGTAGAGACATTGTTTAAACAGATGTCTGTCGTATTCCAGGATGTATATTTATTCAACGATACGATTATGAATAATATTCGCTTTGCAAAACCAGAAGCCACAGATCAAGAAATCTTTGATGTGTGTCAGAAAGCACGTTGCGCAGAGTTTATATCGAAACTTCCACAGGGATATGAAACTGTCATTGGGGAAGGTGGTGCAAACCTTAGTGGTGGTGAGAAACAACGCATCAGTATTGCTCGTGCATTGTTAAAGGATGCGCCAATCATTCTGTTGGATGAAGCTACATCAAGTGTAGACCCAGAAAATGAGGCAGAAATTCTAGCTGCGATTGATGAACTGTGTAAAGGAAAGACAGTTATATCCATTGCACATCGTATCAGTACCGTAGAAAGTGTAGATCATATTCTTGTCATTAATGATGGTTCTCTACAAGAAGAAGGAAAACATGAGGAACTGATTCAGAATGGTGGAATCTATGCTGGCTTTATCAAATCTCGTAGAGACGCAAAAGGATGGAGAATCGAGAATTAAACTATGCATGAATGGTGAAATCTGATATTGCTTAATATAGGGTTTTAAGCAATATAAGTATTAACTCAAATGTTAGGGTTTATATAAGAGGCAGATGTGACCATCTGTCTCTTGTTAATTTGTTAACTTAGTTCTTGCAATGCGTATTACATGGGCGTATAATTCGGTTAGTTTACTAAAACTAACTGGAAAATGATAGTGTTCTATGATGCTTGCATGTTATCTGAATTGTTAACTAACATTGTTGGAATTCTAAATAAAACCGTGTGAATTTCACAAGCAAAAAATAATCTGATAATATCATTGGACGTACAAACCGCTTTCATTTACAATAAAAAACGTTAGGTAGACGGAGGAGAAGACAATGCTAAATAATGAAAAATGGCAAGGCTTCCAGGGAAGAAACTGGAAGGAAGAATGCAATGTTCGCGACTTCATTCAAGCAAACTACAAACCATATGATGGTGATGAGAGTTTCTTGGCTGACGCAACAGATGCGACTAACAAGCTTTGGGGCAAATTACAGGAATTGCAGAAGGCTGAACGTGCAAAGGGTGGCGTTCTAGATGAAGAGGCTGATGTAGTATCAGGCTTAACTGCTTATGGCCCAGGCTATATTGATGAATCCTTAAAGGATTTGGAAAAGGTTGTAGGTCTTCAGACAGATAAGCCTTTAAAGAGAGCGTTTATGCCTTATGGTGGTATTCGTATGGCAGAAGAAGCGTTATCTACATATGGCTATACACCAAATCCAGAATTACATAAGATTTTTACAGAGTATCACAAGACACACAACCAAGCAGTATTTGATGCATATACACCAGAGATGAAGATTGCTAGAAGCAGTCACGTTATTACTGGTTTACCAGATACATATGGTCGTGGACGTATCGTTGGTGACTACCGCCGTGTAGCTTTATATGGTATTGACCAATTGATCGCATGGAAAGAAGAAGATAAGTTAAACTGTGGCGATGGTACAATGGTGGATGATATCATCCGTCAAAGAGAAGAACTATCTGAACAGATTCGTGCTTTAGAAGGTATGAAGAAGATGGCTGCTGTATACGGATATGATATTTCCGCTCCAGCATCCAACGCTAAGGAAGCAGTTCAGTGGTTATACTTCGGTTACCTAGCAGCTATCAAGACACAGAATGGTGCTGCGATGTCTGTAGGACGTATCTCCACATTCTTAGATATCTATATCGAAAGAGATTTAGAGGCAGGTACATTAACAGAAAGCGAAGCACAGGAATTAATTGACCATATCGTTATGAAGTTCCGTATGGTTAAGTTTGCTCGTATTCCTGCATACAATGAATTATTCTCTGGTGACCCAGTATGGGCAACACTAGAAGTTGCAGGTATGGGTATGGATGGTCGCTCTATGGTTACAAAGAACGACTTCCGTTTCTTACATACATTAGAAAATATGGGTCCTTCACCAGAACCTAACTTAACAGTATTGTACTCATCCCGTTTACCAGAAAACTTCCGTAAGTATGCGGCTAAGATCTCTGTCACAACAAGTTCTATTCAGTATGAAAATGACGATGTAATGCGCCCTGAATGGGGAGATGATTACAGCATCTGCTGCTGCGTATCTGCTACACAGACAGGTAAGGAAATGCAGTTCTTCGGTGCACGTGCAAACCTTGCGAAGGCACTTCTATACGCTATCAATGGTGGTGTAGATGAAAAGAGCTTTAAGCAAGTTGGTCCAGCATACCGTCCAATTACTTCTGAATACCTAGACTACGCTGAAGTAGAAGAGAGATATGTTCAGATGTTAGATTGGTTAGCAGGTCTATATGTAAATATCTTAAACCTCATCCAATACATGCATGACAAGTATTACTATGAAGCAGCTGAAATGGCTTTAATTGATACAGATGTTAGAAGAACATTCGCAACTGGTATTGCAGGATTCAGCCATGTTATTGACTCACTATCCGCAATCAAGTATGCAAAGGTTAAGACAGTTCGTGATGAAAATGGATTGGTTGTTGACTATGAGATTGAGGGTGACTTCCCTAAGTATGGTAATGATGATGACCGTGCAGATGAAATTGGTGTATGGTTATTAAAGACATTCATCACAATGATTAAGAAGCACCACACATACCGTAACTCAGAAGCTACAACTTCAATTTTGACAATTACATCAAACGTTGTTTACGGTAAGTACACAGGTAATATGCCAGATGGCCGTCGTGCTTGGACACCATTAGCTCCAGGTGCTAACCCATCTTATGGTGCAGAACAGAATGGATTACTAGCATCCTTGAACTCACTCACAAAGCTTCCATATCACTGGGCATTAGATGGTATTTCTAATACACAGACAATGGATCCTAATGCATTAGGTCATAGTGATGTTGAAAGATCTAACAACCTTGTAAACGTATTAGATGGTTACTTTGACCAAGGTGCTCACCACCTCAACGTGAACGTCTTCGGTAAGGAGAAACTTGTTGATGCGATGGAACATCCAGAGAAGCCAGAATACGCTAACTTCACAATCCGTGTTTCCGGATATGCAGTTAAGTTTATCTCTCTAACTAGAGAACAACAGTTAGACGTTATCGCAAGAACATTCCACGATCATATGTAATCGTTCTTGTGTAAAACAAGACTATAGTTTGATAAAATGACTCTGTTATCTACAGAGTCATTTTTATACAGAATGATATAAAGGAGTGAGAATATGAAGGGACGCATACATTCATTTGAAACCTTCGGGGCAGTTGATGGACCTGGAGTAAGATTTATTATATTTTTAAAAGGTTGTAATATGCGCTGTAAATATTGCCATAATCCAGATACTTGGGAAATGGCAGGTGGAGAACTTTATACCGCAGAGGAAGTATTGCAAAAGGCATTACGTTATAAAAATTATTGGGTGAATGGTGGTGGAATCACCGTATCTGGAGGAGAAGCCCTCTTACAAATGGATTTCATGATTGAACTATTTGAACTAGCGCATAAACATGGTATCCACTGTACTCTAGATACAGCTGGTAATCCATTTACATACGAAGAGCCATTCTTCTCTAAGTTTGAAAGACTCATGAAAGTTACAGATTTAGTCCTCTTTGACTTAAAAGAAATTGATGATAAAGTACATCGCTATCTAACAGGTGTATCAAATGAAAATATCTTGGCATGTGCGAAGTATCTTTCTGATCATCATATTCCAATGTGGATTCGACATGTTTTGGTTCCTGGAATTACCGCAAATGAAGAGGATTTACAGAAGCTAAGAGAATTTATCGACACACTGGATTCCGTTGAAAGAGTAGAGGTGTTACCATATCATGTATTAGGTATCTCGAAATACGAGAAGATGGGAATCAGTTATCCTCTAATGGATACGCCACAACCTACAAAAGAACAGATTGAAACTGCAGAAAGGATTTTGGGGGTGAAGAAATGAGTGATATTCTCGGCATTGAAAAGAAAAGAAACTTACGTGATCTAGGTGGTTACAAGACTCAAAATGGCAAACATGTTAAGAAAGAGTATTTCTTTCGTAGCAGTCGTTTAATGGACTTCGATCAAAATGAACTAGAAATCTTAAATTCTTTACATATTCAGAAGATTTATGATTTACGTTCAAAGGAAGAAGTGAAGGATGCACCAGATCCAACGTTGAAAGGTGCCGAATATATTCATTTATCAGCCGCAATACGTGCAGATGGAACGGAAGTAAACTTTTCGCCAGCTGCACTCATCGCAGAAAATGTCTATTCCAAAGAAAGCAATGATGAATTTACACATAAGGTGTATGGTAACTTACCATTCTGTTATGCATATAAGAAAATGTTTGAGGATATCATAGCAGGTAATGTACCAATCCTATTCCATTGTTCTGCTGGGAAAGACCGTACAGGAATAGCAGCAATCTTAATTCTACTAGCACTTGGTGTAGACGAAGAGACAGCGATTTATGACTACATGTTAACGAATGAATACCGTAAGGAATATATTGATCGTTTCAAAAAGGATTTCCCTCTTACAAAAATAGATGGAGAACTCGCGGGTATGTTACTGGCGTATGAGGGAGTAACATATACCAATGCGGCGTATTCACTAAAACGTATCAAAGAGAAGTACATTAGCTTTGATGAATATTTTGAAACAGAATTCAATCTTGATAAGTATGCATTACAAAAACTAAGAGATTTATATACAGAATAAACGACAGAATAATCTGTCGTTTTGTATTATTCTCTGAAAGGTATATGATTACATATGGAGAAATACAATGGAGATATCAAATAAACAAAAGACTTTTATCGTGAAGATACTAAAAAATGTAATCCCAATCATTGTGTTGATTTTCTTTTTGAATTTTGTTTATCAAGAAACAAGAAAGTATGACTTTGTAGGAGTGTGGTTTCCGGACTATGAAGATGATGTTACATTCCAGTTTAATCCTGATTATTCGGGTGTTTATTATGATGATTTGACGAAAGTTGCCTTTCTATGGAAGAATCATGGTAACAAAATTGAGATAACGATGAATGATGAAAAGAAGATCTATTATTACACGATAGAGGGCAAAGAAATACATTTAAAATCAGATGGTGAGTCATTTATTCTCTATAAATACGGAAACTAATTAGCAATCATCATATAGTTATGCTAATAATAAAAAGCCTTTAAATAAAGGCTTTTTATATATATAAACTATAAATAGAAAAAATTTTTAATAATTTTTAGCACTTAGGTATTGACAGTGCTAAAAATATGAGTATATTAGTATGTGTAAGGTGAAAGACCTTAGGAGGTATATGATATGAAATATATGACAACAAGAAAGAATGATTTATTTAATGATATGTTTGATGATGTATTTAGAGCACCAGTATTTACAGGAAATAATATTTTAAAGACAGATGTTCGTGAGAAAGATGGAAAGTACATCTTAGAAGTAGAAGTTCCTGGTTACAAGAAGGATGAAGTATCCATTAGCTTATTTAATGGTAATCTAACAATCAGTGCTGCTCGTACATCTTCTAATGAAGAAACTGATGATAAGGGTAGAATCTTACGTCAGGAAAGATTCAGTGGTAGTACATCACGTACATTCTATGTAGGTGACGCAATCAAAGATACAGATATCCACGCATCTTTTGACAATGGTATCTTAAAGATTGAATTACCAACAGAGCAGAAGAAAGAAGAAGAAACAAAGAAATTTATCGAAATTCTATAACTGGAAGAAATTCCAGTTTTTCTTTTGTTTATAAAGAAAAGCCATTATGTAGAAATGGCTTTTTAACTATCTATATGATTTTCTCTTTGCAAAGAGGTAACCACTAGTAATCATACCAACCAACAACATACCGAAGTAGAGATAGATGTTTGTGCTATCACTTGTCTTTGGTGTAGCGGTATTCTGCTTTGGTGGAGTAATATTCTTTGGTTGCTCTGTATTTGTAACGGTAAATCCTGTTGTTTGATCACCTGTGATTGTAGTGTCATAACCGTTTACGGCATCCTCAGTTACTGTGTACTGAATTTCCGTACCACTTTGATCGTACTTACGTACGTTAGAGAAACTACCTGTCCAGTTATTTGAATCATCTAGTGTTATTGTAGAACCTGTATCTGTACCGTTTGCGAATAAATGAATTGTGACTGGACCGGCCTTAGGACCTACCCATGTCTTAGTAACAGAGATATCTGTTTTGATTGGCTTATCAGTGATTGTTTGTAATGCACCACCTGCAGCTGTAACTTCTAGTGTGTATTCTGTATCGTTCAATTCATATCCACTAGGTGCTGTCTTTTCTTTCACTTTGTATGTACCTTGTACCAAAGCTTCAGAAGTAACAGTTCCATCTGCGCCTGTTGTTAAATCAAATGTTGTGCCATCTGGTTTTGTAACTGTAAACACAGCGTTTGCTAGAGTGATAGTGTTATCGTCTTCATCAACCTTTGTTAACTTGATTTTATTTGCAAGATCACCTGAACCAGAACCACCAGAGGAAGCTCTTGTGAAGTGTGCATCAAATGTATAAGTTTGATTTACAGATGTTAATGTAAGCTTGTTGTTAAGGTTTGTTCCTTCTGTGTATGTGGATTGATAAGTAAGACGATACTGTTCGCCATTCACATTTCCTACATTAATAGTAAATGTTTGATCGTTATCAGACATTGTTAGTTTGCCAGTTAAGTCTACTGGTGTAGATGTTCCAGCAATATCATTACCATACTGATCCATTTGAACTGTGGATAGTCGAATTGTATCCTTTAGGATTCTTTCAGTTGAACCAACGATTGTATCATGAATTGTAGCGTTTGGTAGTGTTGCCTTTTTGTGATTGATACGAATTTCCCAGTTCGCAAGATGAGGATTTTCTGTGTCATACCAAGCAAACTTATTTAATGATTCATCAGTTAAAACTTGTGGGCCAGCTACGTTAACTGAACCAGATGATGAAGTCATATTAGACTTACCGGCATTTACAGAAACAGTGAATGAAGTAGACTGGTTAACAGGAACTCGTGTTAAATCAAATCTAGCAGAGAGTTGAATGTTACCATTTACGTTATAGCGGTTTTCTACCCAATTCGTAAATACAACTTTTGCGGTTGCGCCATTTGTACCTGCGGTGATATGTGCTTTCGCAATTACAGCGCCTGTTCCATCAGCGTCATAGATATCAAAGTCGATAGGACTTGAATCTGATGAGAACATAACTGTATCTGGAAGGTCGATTGTAAAGTAGTCACCTTCTTTTAATGTTGCACCTGTTGTATTAGCTGCCCAATCTAAATCAAAGTAGAAGTTATCAGTATAGTAGATATCTCCAACATTTGTTTTAGAAAGATTCATAAATCTGAAGTTTGTGATTGTTGCATCTACTTGTTTTGGTCCATCCTCAGCGATAACGTTTGTTTTAGACCAAGCAATGAGGGTTGTAAGTGTCATGAATAATGACAACAGGATAGCTAAATAATTCCTCTTTTTCATATAATACTTCCTTTCATTTGTGATTTGATATTATGGCGTACCTGCAATTATTTACTGAAAGGATTGATATAAGATGCGAATCAATCGTAATTGCTACAGTGTGTAAATTTGCCATGCACGAATGAATTATATACCGAAATAAATTTGGATAATATTAAAGTATTCATTAAGATTTTTTTAAGTGATATTAATAGTGCTTCATTCATCAACTTATCAATAAAATATATAAAAA
>JABZMB010000125.1 GCA_015256455.1 Solobacterium sp.
GTTAGACTTTCATCATTCCAATCTGCGATGGAGATTGGTCTTCGTAAATAGAAGCCCTCAATTTTGATATTAATAAACTGCCCTGGCACTAAAATTTTTAACTTCTTAGATTCTGGACCAGTTGGTTGTAATACCATCTTGTATGTATCTAGCGCAATCTTTACATTCTCAATGATTCTCACTCTTTTCCCTCCGCAATAATCTATATTTCTTTCTCGTCCTGATAAACGAGTTTTCCATCCACAAAGGTTGCGATAACTTTACCTGTAAGAGTTATACCTTCAAACGGTGTTGATCTTCCTTTGGTTAAGAATTCTTCTGGATTAACTTTCCACGTAGTTTCCGTATCAACAACACAGATATCTGCGACTTCTCCATTTTCAATATAACCACCTGGTAAGCCGAATCGCTTTCTTGGATTAACACTCATTAATTCGACGAGTCGTTCAAAGGAAATCACATTCTTCTTTACAAGTTCTGTATAGGATACACCAAAGGATGTTTCTAGTCCTACAACACCGAAGGATGATTTATCAAACCCTCTTGATTTTTCTTCTAAGCTATGTGGTGCATGGTCTGTCGCAATCATATCGATTGTGCCGTCGACGATGGCTTCTAGAATTGCCTTTTGATCCTCTGGGGACTTGATTGGAGGATTCATTCTGAAGTTTCCTTCATGCTTGATTGTATCGGTATTAAAGGCGATGTAATGTGGTCCCGTTTCACAGGTCACATCAATTCCTCTGGCCTTTCCTTTTCTTACCGCATCTAATGTTTCCTTTGCGGAGACATGACAAATATGATATTTACAACCGGTTTTAGCGGATAGTTCAATATCTCTTGCGGCTTGTACACTTTCACTTGCGGATGTTGTGCCTGTATATGGGATTGTATTAAGACTTTCGTCTTCACAATGTGCTGAGATAATCTTTCCTAAACTTGCGACTTTCACCATCGCATCTTCCATCGTAAAGTCGGCTTGTACACCAACCCCATCATCAGAGAAACCTGCTACATGGTCAGCCATCTCATCCATTTTGGATAACATACCACGGCCTTTTTGATTTTCTGTAATCGCACCAAATGGCACTACTTTAATTACTGCATCTTTTTCAATGATATCGAGTTGTTGTTTGAGGCTTGCATAATCACAAGGAGGCGGATTTAAGTTAGGCATCGTAAATACTGTAGTAAATCCTCCATGTGCAGCTGCCTTTGAACCAGTGCCAATCGTTTCTTTATAAGAAAAACCGGGCTCACGGAAATGTACATGTACATCAACGAAACCCGGTAAAATATATTTATGATTGAAATCAAAAACAACGTCGTCACTTTGAACAATGTCTGAAACATCAAATGGGACAAGAAGTCTATCACCAGAGATAGCGATATCCATCTTCTCAAAACCCTTTCGCGTAAAGACTGTTGCGTTTCTTAAGATTGTTTTCATATGAAATCCCTTCTAGAGCCAACTACTTAAATCTTCGATATTATAATTGAACTTTTTTACTTTT
>JABZMB010000056.1 GCA_015256455.1 Solobacterium sp.
ACAACACGATCACTGATATGACGAATAAACTCATAATCATGTGATATAACAATGACACTTGCTTTCTTTTTTAACTCTTGAATTTCTCTTGCGACTCTACGCATGGATGAAAGGTCTAATCCACTGGTAGGTTCATCGAAAATGACAACTTTACGATTGCTTAAGATTCCTAATGCAACTTGAATTCGTTGTTTCTGTCCACCGCTCAAAGAGAATGGATGTGTATCAGCGTATTTTGTAAGTTGCAGATAATCCATTACATCCCTAATATCTTTGTGATTTATTTTATGATCAGCAATTTCAAGCTCTGCTTGTACAGATGTACCAAACAATTGGTAATCTGCATCTTGCATAATATAGAAAGGCATTTCTCCAATTATTTTTCCATGCGCGCATGGAATACTCTTACAAAGTAGTCTTGCAAGTGTTGTCTTACCAACTCCATTTGTGCCAATGATTGCGGTAACTTCATTGGTAAAGAAATCTAGTGATATGCCTTGCAAGATATCCTTGTATGAAATATCCACTAGCGAAAGAACTTTTTCCTTCTTTTCACTAGGTATTTGAAATGGAATATCCATCGCAAATAAATTAAAGCTTCGTGTGTCATAGTTTGATTTTTTAAATAGCTCTTCACTATTGAAGATTTGCATCTTTCCTTCATCAAAGAGAAATACTCTGTTGATCAATCCATCAAGATAATAGAAGCGATGATCCGCAATCAGTACTGTATATCCTTCTTGTTTTAATTTTTCTACCAAAGCTCTAAATACATACGTATTGTGATAATCAAGATTGGCAGATGGTTCATCTAACAAGATGATTTTTTGTCCCAACATCATTGCGGAGGCTATCGCTACCATTTGGCGCTCTCCTCCGGATAATTGAAAGATGTCTCGATTCAACAGATACTGAATCTGTAATAAAGAACTAACTTGTTGGAGACGTTCTTCCATCACGGCTTTATTCAAACCATAATTCTCCATACTGAATACAAGTTCACTGGTTGTATTCGTTGTAAAGAATTGACTGCGTGGATTTTGAAATACAGAACTGATATGACGACTAATCTCTGCCATACTCATATCCTTTGTATTTTGATCATTGAGTAAGATTTCCCCTTGCAGTGCTCCTTCGACAACACGAGGAATCAGCCCATTGAGACATTTCAGGAATGTAGATTTACCACTACCACTATTACCAGTCACCAAAATGATTTCACCTGGTTGTAGCGCAAAATGAACATCTTGAATTCCTTCCTTACTATCTTGATATTGGAAGGAAATGTTCTTACCCTCTACGACATACGAACCCATAACATCTCTCCCACTAGTCCTAAACAAATCGCAACTGTAACAAGCGCATCCTTTATTCCAAAACGAATATTGTAATACGACGTCCTTCTTTCCGTGCAATCAATTCCCTTGCAAAGTCCAGCAGATGTTAATTCATCTGCTAAAATCAAACAGCGAAAAAGCTGTGGGACCACAAAGTACCCAAAGCTCTTTACAATATTTTTAAATTCAAAGCGAATCCCACGTAAACGCATCGATTCATTGATATATCGAAGTTCTTTAAAAAATGTTGGGATATATCGTAACGTAATACTTAACGCTATAATGAACGCTCTTGGTACATGAATACTCTGTAAAGCAGAAATTACCTCAGATGGTTGATAATCATACATCAAAATAAGAGCCACAATATATGTTGGCATCAATCGAACAATCATCATGAATAGCATCGAAACAAACTGCACTACTTCAATGTTACTCAACATCAAAAGCTGTTGTCCTAAATAGAATAAAATTGTAATTCCGATAACTTTACATAATCTTTTATATTTCTTCATGTAAAGCAAAAATAAACTACTGACAATAAAGAAATACAAAGGAATCCATTTATCATGCACAAACATCAAGATACATGGAATCAATATATTGTAGAAAATTAAAACAAGCGGATTAATCCGATAGCTCACATTTCCCTCTTTCTAAAGTTAGTTTTAGTTAACTAACTGAATTATACGCCCATGTATTTCTCCTTGCAAGAATTGCGTTAATAAATTAACAAAGGGTTAGATACGCATATATCTAACCCTTTGAAATTGATTGTAATGCTCGTTCTAAAACAGCTACAGTCATGATGGATTTATCTAACCACACATTCATCTGTTCTCTATTTTTTGTATCCATGATTTCCTGCATATATAGAAATTCATTCTTCATTGGATCTTCCTCTACAACAACGTCAATCTCTTCTGTTGTATTTGTAAGACGGTCATGTCTTTTTCCATGTCGTACATAACCAGGTCTTTCAGGATACATGATTGTACCCTCTTCACCTTGGATTATCACAAATGGATCAGATGTAGAATCCTTTGCGGCTGTGCATACAGCTTGGAAGGTAGGATATTCCATCATCAAGATACCTGATGTATCTACTCCATTCTCTGCTAGGTTTGGATAATACTGCACCTTCTTTGGCATGCCAAATAAACCTATCACAAAGTGAATATTATACACATTCAAATCCATGAGTGCACCACCAGCTTGTGCTTTATCAAAGGTTGGTGTGATAATACCTTTTCTAAATTCATCATAACGGCTAGAATACTTACTAAAGTTAGCCTGTATCAGTTTAACATTCCCAATCTTTGCTAGCTCTTCTTTTAGATGTTCATAGTTTTTACTATATCTAGAAAGGATTGCCTCAAATAACATGCATCCATGTTTAACTGCTAGTGCTTGTAGTTCTTTAGCTTCTGCTACAGTTACAGTAAATGGTTTTTCCACAATGACATGCTTTCCCGCAAGAATTGCGTCCTTTGCGTATTGATAATGTAATGCATTGGTTAAACCAATATAGACTGTATCAAATGAAGTATCACTTAAAAACATTTGATAATCTTTGTACTGACTAAGAATCTGATACTTTTCAACAATTGGTTTCCCCTTTAATTCATTACGACACCATAGTGCAGTAACCGCAATCTCTCCTCTTTGCATCGCTTCGATTGCAATAGGAACGATCATCCCATTTCCAACGATACCAACCTTCATAGATTCTTCTCCCTTTTAGTCGATTAGTCTAAAGTGTTCGAATGCATGGTAAATACCATCATCCAAAATATCTTTTGTGACATAATCCGCAATCGCCTTGACACTCTCTGCACCATTTCCCATCGCTATGGAAGTTCCACAATAGGACAACATCGGAATATCATTTCCACTATCCCCAATGCCTATCGCATCACTACGATCAGCGTGGTAATATTCTAGAACTTTCTCAATACCAGTTCCCTTGTTTATATCCTTATTTGTAATTTCTGCCCCATAGAATTTTTTGATAGGGTCTTCGATGACACGGGTGAGGATATATTGACTGTGTAGAGCTTTTTCTAACTGATCAAATTCATGTCCATCTTCGCTGTATACACAGATTTTGTATATCTCATCATCTTCATGTGCCGCTTCTTCTGGATAAATACAGTTTGCCATTGCATTCTGTACTTTTTCTTCGTGGCTTGCATTCGGTAGCGAAAAGTATTTAAGTAGGAATTCATAACCTAATTCATTCCCATACGCTCCTGCATTTCCTTCTAAGCCATACCCTAGTTTCATATCATTAATCATATCTTTTAAATACTTCAGTTCGTCTTTTGGGATTGGACTATCATAGATACATTTGCGGTCAGCATAGACTTTCGCACCAGCCGCAAGGATATAACCATCAATATCATATTCTAGATATGTCACAATCTCAGCTAAGCTTCTTCCTGTACATAAGAATACTTTATGCCCATTCTGTCTTGCTTTATGAATTGCACGTAAAGCACTCTCAGGTGTTTCATTGGTTGTTGGACTATATAAGGTGCCATCAATATCTAGAAATATATATTTTGTCATATCAAATCCTCCGCCTCTATTATAGCCAAAAAACAGACTGGCTTGTGCCAATCTGTTACATTCCTTGGATATTTGCTTTTTTAATTCGACTCATTAATACTGGAACGATTAATAAGCAGATAATCATTGTCACTAAGTTATACCATAAGTTATAACCCAATGAGAATGTCCATGCTGGTAAACTTCCTGCCGCAGTTCCCTCTGCCCAGAAATAGGCACCAGAAATAACTGTAGAGAAATACTTAATTACCATTACAATCACAATACCAAAGTGGCCCTTTGTGCTTGTTAGGAATAGACCTAATGCAATGACCAAGGCTGCTAATACGATACCAGCTACTAAAGCCATTAAATTCATACCGTAAGAGTAATATACAGCAGCACATTCAGATAAACCAATTAAAGATACTACAGTTAATACCACTGGTTTGCTTGCATGTTCAAATGGTTTAAACAATGACACCATTCCAACAATACTGATTGGTAGTACATAGTCTAATACAATCTGCATTGGTTGAACAAAGTACATTGGGAAACCTAATACAATTGTTAGTAAGAATGATGCAAGACCACACAACGCTCCATACTTCCAACCAAGATGATACGATGCAATCATAAGTGGAATTAATTCAAGTTCAATTGAACCACCATTAGGCATCTGTAGGAAAGGTATCATATTTCCTACCATTTTTAGCGCTACATATAACGCCATGTAGATTGCCATAAATGCAATCTTTTTAATCTGATCGTTTTTCATAAAAAATACACCTCCATTTTGAAGGCGCAAGGAATTAAAGAATTGAACTCCCTACGCTAGCTTTACCTAGATCAGGTGATAAGGGTTTTTCTCAGCATGCATGCACCCCTGTTCACGCAATCAATCATATCACTTTTTATAATGAAAGAAAAAGAATATTGCTTGGATGCCCCGTCCTTACAATATTCTTCATTATTTCGCATATTCCAGTGTAATTTGAGGAGGACACGGATATGCATGGATTTTTTCCGGACATTATGTCAATTAGATTTTTACAAGTCTGCCCATGACTTGTAATAAAGGATTCCGGAACACGCAGGGACTGATGTATAAAGGAGTGTGTGATGGAAAGAGTGAGACATCAGTTAGCCTGTGCTAACTGTATGTTAGCAAACACTAACCCTCCTGTCAACAAAGATTATCATTTTTTATCAAAAATTATTTCAAATTATTTTATACCTTCTATTGACGTTACAAAAAGACAACATATGTTACGCCATATATTGTCTTATGTATTGATTAGTCGCTCATCTTTTGAATGAGTTCATATTGATTACTTGTCATTCTAAAGTGCGCAATTCCACAGTTTGGAACTGGATGAACACCCAGTTCGGAGGCTTCTTGGAAAATGTCCTCCTTTTTTAATCCAAATAAGGCTTCAAGACATACAAGATAGAAGTCTCCGTGAGAAACCAGTAATACTGTATCTTGATCTTGATGTGTATCATAGATTTCTTGGAACATTGAATAGATACGCTTTGTAACATCGCTATGTTCCTCGCCACCTACATCACCATAATGCGTATCCATAAAGCGTTTACTACTAGGGTCTGCCTCTTTGAATGTTAAACCCTCAAGATCACCATAACTTACTTCACAGATCTTTTTTGTATAAACAATATTTCCTGGGTGATATTGAGCAATCATTTCTGCAGTATCACGAGCACGCTCAGAAGTCGAAACATAAATGGTAGAGAAATGTATATCCTTTAACTTCTCGGCTACCTCTTGTGCTTCTTGAATGCCTTTTTCAGTTAAAGGACTATCGCATCTACCTTGAATACGTTCCTGTACATTAAATCTTGTTTCCCCATGGCGCATCAAGTAAATATCAATTGTTTTTGGATGATAGAATTGACGATATTCATTTACATCAATTGGCTCCTGGTCTAAGAAGAACTCTCCATCTTTATAATGAAATATCAACATACCAGTATTAGGCATGAGCCAACGATTTTGTTCTTTACAACGATTTACATAATCATCTAAATTCATACCGAATAAAATTTCTAAGATACGCACTGCATAAGCACCATGACTTACTAGAAGAATGGTATCTCCATCATTAGACTCATCAACAATACTCTGCATTGTGGTACGAACGCGCTTTGCAAATCCTTCAATGCTTTCACCACCTTTTGATGACCAATCATCAAAGAACGGAGAGTCCAAGACCTCTTCCTTACGTGCACCATCTAAAGAGCCAAAAGAGAACTCCTTTAAACCCTTGGTAAGAATTAAGGGAATATCGTGATACTTACAGATTTCTTTCGCAGTATCCCAAGCTCTTTCAGAGGTTGAACAATACGCACGATTAAACGGCACATTTCTGAGTGCGGACGCAACGTTTTCTGCCTGTTGAATGCCCTCTTCTAAGAGTGGACTATCACACCAGCCCTGCATACGACCTTTACGATTAAATAAGGTTTTTCCGTGTCTAACAAAGTAAAATTTCAATTCCATGTATTTTGTACCCCAATTCTTTGTATTTTCTCTTATTTTTCACAAATAATGTTGGTAATAAAAGCCGAAAATACTATAATATTTTAGTCGCTATGATAGTATCATATACGTATATACTACATTCTGAAAGGGTATTATGAATTTTCTTAGAAATAAACTACATCTAACATATCCACAGATGATTATTCTGGGATTCGGGGCGATTATCTTATTTGGTGCATTGTTACTGATGACACCATTTGCTAGTCAATCTGGTCAATGGACACCATTTATTAATGCACTATTCACATCCACGTCATGTGTTTGTGTAACGGGATTGGTTGTATACGATACTGCTACATATTGGAGCTTCTTCGGACAGCTTGTCATTATTATTCTAATTCAGATTGGTGGACTTGGTGTTGTGACAGTTATCACGTCCCTTGCGCTAATTACTGGTAAACGAATCGGCTATCTTGCTCGTTCTACTTTGGCAAACTCCATTTCAATTTCAGCAGTTGGTGGTATTATTCGCTTACTACACTTTATCTTTAAGATTACATTTATGGTAGAAGGTTTCTTCGCCATACTCATGTCATTTACATTTATACCGGATTTTGGACTCGTTAAAGGTATTTGGTACAGTATCTTCCATTCTATCTCAGCCTTCTGTAATGCAGGATTTGACTTAATGGGCGTTCGTGAGCCATTCTCATCCCTAACAAGTTATGTGTCCAATCCAATTATCAATATCTCAATTATGTCTTTAATTCTGATTGGTGGTTTAAGCTTCTCCACTTGGGCAGATATCAAAGAATATAAGTTCAAACTACATCGTTATCACATGCAGTCTAAGATCATCTTGTTAATGACCGCAATCCTAGTCGTATTCCCTGCAATCTACTTCTTCTTTGTGGATTTTGCAGGTATGCCTTTAGGCACAAGAATTCTAGCATCCTTCTTCCAATCTGTAACACCACGTACTGCTGGATTTAATACGGTAGATCTAACAAAGATGACTGAATCCAGTATCTTCTTACAGATTATATTAATGTTAATTGGTGCTGCCCCTGGTTCTACTGGTGGTGGTATGAAGATTACGACATTCTTTGTCTTAGTTACTACGAGTATGGCAATCTTTAGAAATCGTTCTCGTACGGAGAGCTTTGGCAGAACAATCCCAGAGACAGTCGTACGTAACGCTGCCACAATCTTGATGTTATATATCTCATTATGTGTAGGTGCCGCAATGATTATTAGTGTCATTGAGAATGTTCCAATGATAACTGCAATGTATGAGACCGCATCCGCAATCGCTACCGTAGGTTTAACACTAGGTATCACACGTGATTTAACAATCATTTCAAGAATCATCTTAATCTTCCTAATGTTCGCTGGACGTATTGGAGGACTCACCTTGATTTATGGTATGTTCCCATTCCGTAACCAATGTTTAGGTAGACATATTGAAGAAAACGTAGCTGTAGGCTAAATAGGAGA
>JABZMB010000057.1 GCA_015256455.1 Solobacterium sp.
ATTGTTAATGGTTCATACACAATTTTTATACCAACTTTTTCTGCATACGCTATTATCTTCTCTAAACTATCATATAAACGTTCTTTTATTATTTCTTCAGTAGTTTCAAACCCAGCATGCCCAGCTGAGATTAAGGTGTATTCTGCCCCAATAGCTTTTGCAAAATCTAAAGATTTATATACATATTCCAAAGAATTATCACGCATGCTTTCATCTTCCCACATTAAATTAAATGGATATGCGTTTAATTCTGGTGTATATACAGTTACAGGCATATTATATTTTTTTATTAATTCATTGATTCTATTTGCACATATTTCAAGATCATAAGGATATGCATGTGGTCTTGCACCCCATAATTCAATATAGTCATATCCAAATCTCTGTGCATCTTGAAATGCCTTTTCAATATCAAATCTTTGATATCCGCATGTAAATAACCCAAATTTCATAAAATTCTCTCCTATCTTTCTTTATGAAAACTGATGTTTCTCTACCTATTAAAAACATGATATAAAACATAAATATTATCGGTTAAACCGATAATATTTATTGTTTATCTCAAAAATTATGTTAATAATCAAACTGACGGTAATATCTTCTAATACTTAAAGGATGTCTTAAGAACTTTTCCATGTATGCATCCACACGATTGTTAACTGCATGCATGACAAGATGAGATATACTACCACGATATTCTTGCTTAATTCCGCTCAATTCAAATTCTTTTGTATCAATAATGACATAATTGGCATTTACTTGAGGTAAGAATCTTGCTACTCTTTCTGATAATGGTCTTTGTTCATCTTCGCCAATGAATAAGGTAATTGGTGTATCCTTTACTATGATTTCTTGCATTCCGTGAAAAAATTCAGGAGAACTAATAGACTTTGTTCGTATCCACATTTGCTCTTCCCAATAGCACATTGCATAGGAATATGTTGCACCATACTGATTACCTGCACCTATGAAATAGTGTGGTAAATCTGGATGTTTATCCAAAAATTCTACTTTTTGTTTAGCATAGTGATATGCCCATGCATCTACTTGTTTTTCTACATTAACTAATACCTTTGCTAAATTTTCTTCCATGTTTTGGTTATAGTCTTCATATTCGGAAAACTCACCATTTTTAAACATAAAATAATTTGCTGTCATATAAAATTTTAACTGCTCATTTTTTGGATACAAAATTAGGTAATCTTGTTTATCTGGTTGCGTTAAAACTGTATTTGGGGTATCAATAAAACTAAATACCTTTCCACCAATTTCATGTACCTTATCTACAAGTTCAATCATTTCTAGTGTATTACCAGATACAGATGATAAAATTGCAATTGATTTGTTAGTAAACCGTCTGTTCCCCGTTGTCAGAAATTCTGCTGCGTTTTCTACATAGACAGGCAATTTACTCCTACCACGCATATATACTTCAACCTGCATTGCGGAAGCATATGTTCCTCCTATACCAATATAGAAAATATTATCAAATCCTTCGTTCCAAATTTGATCAATAATTTTTTCAATATCTTTTCGTAGTGCTAAAGCACCATTTACACTTTTTAAATCTTCCTCTTCATGAAAGTTACGGAGATTAGCACCTTCGTCTTCTTTCCATAAATTTGTTGTTATCATATCTAATCTCTCCCTTTCTCAATATAGTTTAAAGTGATCAATATCATATTTTTCAAAATATTGTAGAGCTTTCTGTATTGCAATATCCCATACAGGCCACTCATGATCACCACTTAACTCTCGATAAGTAATATCTATCTTATTCTTTGCAAATCCATAGAACTTACGATTGCTCTCAATCAAGAAATCCTCCGTTCCACAGAGCTGAATAAGAGATGGGTAAATATTATTTGAATCATGGTCTAGATATTTATAGATATCAAAATAATCTTTTTGATTAATTATTCTATCTATTTCCGTCGTATCCATTTCTTCGAATATCTTTTCCTCAACCATGCAACGTAATTCTTCTAAATGAATCACAGGTGACAAAGCCGCAATTGATTTGTATTGACTTGGATAAGTCATACCAATCTTTAATGCACCATAGCCACCCATACTTTCTCCTGCAATAAAAGTATTTTCTTTTTGTGTAGGTATCTTAAACCACTGCTTTAGATAATTAGGAAGTTCTTCAGCAATATATTTTGCATAATTAATCCCATCTATATTTGTATAAAAACTTCTTCCTACTTCAGGCATAACAATAATATAGCCAAATTTCTTTGCGTAATATTCTAATTTTGTAAAACGCAGCCACTCCTCAGCATTGCCGGATAAACCATGTAATAGATATAAGGTTTTATACTGACCATTACATATTGGTGTTACATCATTTGAATTATCAGGTATTAATATATTACAGTTTGTTGTCATCCTTAAAGCAGTAGAGAAGAATGTCATTCTGATAACTGCCATTACCAAGCTCCAAAATATTTTATCGTTTCAGTGGCATTCATAGCCCCTGCATGCATACTTTCAATAATAGACTCACCACGTATGATTGCATTTAGGAAGCCTGCAATATAACTATCTCCTGCCCCCATCGTATCCACCACATCATCGCAATGAACAATGCCCATTTCATGATAATCTATCCCATCAAAGCACAGACTACCTTTTTCTCCACGCATTGCTATAACAAGTTTAGGACCTCTATTATAGATTTCCTTCATCTGTTCTTTTAGCTGATCCATTGAACTTTCATCATTAGAGAAGAATACGTAATCACTATGTGGAATTGCAACTTTACATGCTTCATCATCTGGTCTTGTTGCACAATCAAAAGCTGTTAGAATTCCTTTACGGTGCAACTCCTCAAAATAGCCTTCAACCTTCCCCCATAAATCGCATATTACGATGTCATGTTTACATATGAATGAAATATCATCTTCTGACAAATGATAGTCTGATAGAACCCCTTCATCATAGTCGCCAAAAACTCGTTCCCCATCAATAAGTTCAACCTGTGTAACTGCTGTTTTTCCTTCTTTAAATTGCAAGTGACTTACATCAACCCCTTTACTTTCGATTGCATCGTACATTACATGTCCAAATTCATCATTTCCTACGGGACCAATATATGAGGCTTTTCCTCCTAATCGTACTGTATACACAGCCATATTAACGGGGCCACCGCCAGGAAAGGCGGTACCCCCATTCATATTTTGATAATAGTCAACACAGTTACTTCCAATTGCTGCTAATTTCATATAGCAGCCTCATTTTTTCTTTGTTTGTTTTGATTTTCCCAGAAATAGTAAACTGGTAGTCCTGTTCCTACAGCTAAACCTGCGCAAATCAAACCAGGAATTGGAGCCCAGATGAATGTTGACCAAATGAGAGTGCCTGTCATAAACATTGCAATGATTGGCATTAATACTCCACCCGGCATGCGGTATACTGGTTTGTAATGTTCCTTTCTACGTAATACGAAGATTGTTCCAAATGTTAAGAAGTTCTTTAATAATGCTACTAATGTAAAGTAGCCCAATAAATCAGACAAGTTCGTCGCAAAAATCAAGATGATAGCAACGATACACTGTACAACGATTGAGAATGCTGGTGTTTCATATTTTGGATGTACCTGTGCAAATTGTTTAAAGAACAAACCATCTTTTGCCATTGCATATTCAATTCTAGGCTGGAACATAATACAACTTGAAAGCGAACCAATTACAACGATAATAGCCATAATAGCCACAATGACACCTGCTGCATTACCAATTAATGGAATCTTAGATGCTAATAAAGCAATAGGTGCTTCTGAAGCTGCTAGTTCCTCTACAGATAATAAACCTGATGAAACTACTGTTAGACTAACATATAACGCCAAGACGATTACTGCAGTTAAAATTAATCCCTTTGGCAAATTCTTACCTGGATCCTTTATCTCACCAGACATATAGCAAGCTGCACCCATACCATCATAAGACCATGTTGTTGCAGAAATTCCTGCTAACAATGCTGCAAACCCTGTTGCGGCACCTTCTAATGGTTTACTTGATAAGAATAAATTAGAGTTAATATTGAATAATCCAATTCCAATAATTAATGCAAAAGGAAGAATCTTTAATGCAGTAATGATTGTCTGGAATTTTCCTCCGCCTTCAACACTACGAATATGGATAATCATGAATACAATTACTAATGTAACTGCAACTAATTTTAAAATTAGACCATGAACTGGCAAGAAGAATCCTAGGTAGTTTGCAATTGCTAAAGCCATAATTGAGATTGATGGAGGGTCAGTTGCCCAGAAGCTAATCCATCCGCATAGGAAAGCTAACGGTCGAGAACCAGCTTCACGGAAATAGACGTATTGTCCACCATCTTCAGGAAATGCTGATGCAAGTTCTGCATAACAAAAATTTGCTGGAATCTGTAACAAACCACCAATCAAAAATGCTAATACTAGCGTTAAACTACTTCCCGCTGCACCAGCTACTTCTGATAAGGATGAGAAAATACCAGATCCTACTGTTGTTCCAACACCAAGTGCAATAACTGCACCTAATCCAAGTTTGCGCTTCAAATCTTGGGTGTTCTGATTAGACATATTATGTATCCTCCTTTTTCTTGTGGCATATCTACACTTTAAAACCCATCTCTGCCTTTTGGTTTACATATATACCACTATTTGATTTTATTATACCAGTACGTTTTACCTTTGCAACCCCTTACATATATGTATTTGATAAAAAGTATATAAAGTTGTTAAAATAAGTTCATGAAAGTTATGACTTTGGATATTATGATCAGTAATGAACTTCGGCAATATATCGCTGATCACCATTTGAAATATAGAGATAAACTTCCAAGCGAACGTGAACTATGTGAATTATTCTCAATTCAGCGTTTGACGCTCCGGTCTGCTATGAAAATTTTAGAAGAAATGGGAATTATTTATGTGGTACCTAAAATTGGTTATTTTGTAGCTAAACAACGTATTACAAAAAATGTTAATACTATTCGTCTAATATCAGAAATAATTAAAGATAATGCATCCACATACGAAACGAAATTATTGAAGTTTGTTGAGATTGAAGCTGATAAATATTTATGTCGAGAGACAAATTTACCACTTGGTACTAAGTTTTTTGAAATTAAGCGTTTACTGATTGCTGATCATGAGCCAATATGTATGGATTACTGTTTCATTCCTACAAATCTAGCACCCGAGTTAATAGATTATAAATCTTATATTAAAAATTTAAATGATATTTTAGTAGAAAAATTTAACATTAAATTCTTTAGAACCACGCAAAGAATTCGTGTTATCGAGGCAGAAAGTAGCTATCGCGATGCATTAGAACTTTCTAGTAATGCACATGTAGCATTATTATCCGGATGCATCTATGATAATCACAATCATGTTGTTGCATTTACCGAAAGCTATATGAAATATGAACGCTTTTCATTTGAATTATTTTAGGTGATATTTATGAACTACCAAATTCCTTTGTATATCCAATTAAAAAATTTAATCATCCAACGTATTAAAGATGGCGAATATTTACCAGGAGAAAAAATACCTAGTGAGCGTGAAATGTCTTCCCTCTATCATATTAACCGCATGACAGTTAAACATGCTATCAATGCTTTAATTGACGAAGGATATTTATTTCGAATAAAAAACAATGGTACTTTTGTTACAAAAAAAATTACAAATAAAATTTTATATTTAAATGATCATTCTACAGGTAAAAGTATCGGCCTGGGAGCTTTTATAAATAAACATGGCTTAACACTTAAAAACACTATCTTAGAAGAGGGTATCATTAAAGACCAAACTTATATTGAAAAGAAACTTAATTTAGAGCACAGTGAACAAATATATGCATTACATCGTTTACGTAAAATTGATAATGAAAGTATTGCTCTTGAATACTGTTATCTTCCCTTCAAATATTTTGATGATATCCAAGATCATGATTTTTCAAAAGCCTCACTCTATGACTACATGAAACAAAAGGAACATTTCCCAATTTCATTTGAACAAAAACTAACCATTCAGAAAGCTTTCCACCCAATCACTAAAATTATGGATATATCTTCTGATAGTTACATCTATAACCTTGAATATATTGGTCATGATACAAACGGAAATATTGTTGAGTTTACAACATCCTATATGCCATGTGATAAAGCTGAGTATGGATTTGAAACTTTTAAATCAGAATAATCTGTAATTTATTTGTTTTTTATGCTATATTCAAGTCAGCATATACACTTTAAACAAATTTCTCTGCACTAAGCATATATATTTATATGCTTTTTTGGCTTTTACCCAGGAGGAGAAATGTCTATTAACAACTATATCTTAAAATCAGATCAAATTTTTTGTGCTAATCAACAAGATGTTATTAACGGTTATATTATTATTCATGGCAATAAAATTCATGCCATCGAAAAAGGTTTTATTCCTTCTTCATTAGAAAATCAATATAAGGTTTACGACCTTTCCGGCAAAACTATTTTGCCTGGTTTCTTTGATGCACACACATTCTTTACTGGTTGGTCTTTGCGATATATCGGTATTGATCTTTCAAATGCAAAAACGGAAAAAGATGTTATTGAGGTTCTAAAAACATGCTATTCTCATCAAGATCATATCTTTGGGCATGGGATATCTGATAATTTTAACACCCCAAGTCCTGAAGAATTAGAAGGATTATTCCCAAATTGTCGTATTGTCCTATTTTCTACAAGTGGTGAACATTTTTGGCTAAATACAACCGCAATCAATCACTATGGATTTGATTTAACTGCAGATTGTAATGAAGTATTCTGGAAATTATTAGACGAAATACTTAAAGATAAGAATTTTATTAAACCCTTATTCAAAAAATATATGGCTATGCTAAATGCGCGCGGTATTACTTCTGTAAAAGAAATTGGGTTTGATAAATTTAGTGGCTTCCAAAATATTTTGTCTGAGCTTGAATCTGAGGAAGAATTAAATCTGCGTGTACATTTTATGTCCCAACCAGTAGGCGCGAATGCAAACTTTGAATATGCGAAGAAGATGATGGCCAATTACAATTCTGATTTTATTCGTTTTTCAGGTTTTAATCGTATGACAGATGGTTCTATTTCTCAGGGAAATGGTTTACTAAAGCAACCATACGAGAATCAAAATTATAAATGTAAACTTGATATTAATTGGGAGTTAATTCAGGATGAAGTACTTGAAGCCGATAAAATTGGTACTCGATTCTCACTAAATGCTCAAGGTGATGGAGCAGTCGAAAAGGCCGTTAATATCTTTAATTTATGCAAAAAAGATAATAACGGAAAATTAGTGAATCGACATGCTATAACGGAAGCAGAATTTAGTGATCCAGTTGATTTAAAACGAATGGCAGACCTTGGTATTATTTGCGAATATTATCCACAAATTCAATCAATCACTAGCTACGATGACAAAGTCGGAATGATAAAAAAACAGATTGGCTTAGAGCGTGGAAAAAATTATTGGAATCGCCGTAAGATGAAAGACTATGGTGTTCCGCTATGCTGTGGTACTGACCTCCCTCTCGTTATTGATCATATACCCGAATCTATTTATTACTCTGTAACAGGTCTATTCCCTGAAGGTGGAAATCCCTTCAATCAGGAAAATTGCTTAACTATACCAGAGGTGCTGGAAAGTTGGACATTTGGTGGAGCATATGATTTCTACCGTGAAGATGATTTGGGATCAATTACAGTTGGAAAACTTGCGGACTTTGCTGTTATCGATGGTGATATTTTGCATACCAATCCAAAAGATTGTCGCTCATTAGATGTATACATGACGATAGTTAATGGTAAAATTGTATATCAAAAAT
>JABZMB010000058.1 GCA_015256455.1 Solobacterium sp.
GGATGTAGTAAGTCATCTAACTGCTTAGGATCAACCATCAGTAAAGCTTGATCCTTCGTTACAAGACCTTCCTTCTCCATATCTACAGCAACCTTTAAAGCAGCTGCAGCTGTACGCTTGGCATTACGTGTTTGTAACATGAAGAGCTTTCCATGTTCAATTGTAAATTCCATATCTTGCATGTCATGATAGTGCTTTTCCAAACGTGCACAGATATCTGTGAAGTCCTTATATGCCTTTGGCATTGCCTTCTTAAGTTCTGCAATTGGAGAAGGTGTACGGATACCCGCAACAACGTCTTCACCTTGTGCATTGATTAAGTATTCACCAAATAATTTTCTTTCACCTGTTGCAGGGTTACGAGTAAAGGCAACACCTGTTCCGCAATCATCACCCATGTTACCGAACACCATACTCTGAACGTTTACAGCTGTTCCCCAAGAACTTGGAATATCGTTCATCTTACGATAGAAGATAGCACGGTCATTATTCCATGAACGGAATACAGCTTCAATTGCACGTTCTAACTGAAGTGTTGGATCCTGTGGGAATTCTTCCTTCAATTCTTTCTTATAGAAAGCCTTGAAACGCTTTGTTAATTCGAACATATCCTCAGCATCTAATTCGATATCCTGAGTAACGCCCTTCTTTTCTTTTACTTCATCAATGATTTCTTCAAAACGAGATTTGGATAATCCCATAACAACGTCTGAGAACATTTGCACGAAACGACGATAGGAGTCGTATGCAAATCTCTTGTTACCAGACTTTTCTTCAACAACCTTAACAACTTCATCATTCATACCTAAGTTAAGAATTGTGTCCATCATACCTGGCATAGATGCACGTGCACCTGAACGTACAGAAACAAGTAAAGGATTCTCTAATCCACCTAATTTCTTACCTGTTGCCTTTTGTAGCATTTCAACATGCTTGTGAATTTCGTCCATGATATTCTTGTTGATTTTCTTACCATCTGCGTAATATGCATTGCACGCTTCAGTTGTGATGGTAAATCCATCCGGTACCGGCATACCTAAAATGCTCATTTCAGCAAGGTTAGCACCTTTACCACCGAGCAGTTCACGCATGGAACCATTACCTTCAGAAAACTTATAAACATACTTTTTAGTAGCCATTATAGCCTCCCTTTATCTACTGTTTGATTATAAAGCAACCGGTTACATTTCTCAATACATACGAATTATTTTTGTGAGAATATCCAATAAATTAACTTAATATTTTCTATGCATGCATGAAACAAAAAGACGATATCTAATCGATACCGTCTAATGAAATTGCTATTTTATATACTTCTTAATGAAATCAAAGAATCTTGGGAAGTATTGTGGGTCACTTGTTAGATTTCCAAACCCACCCTGTTCAGATACATACATCTCCTTCTTGCTTGCACAAGAGTAATAGTTATCATACGCATGGCTAATTGGAACAATGCGATCTTGCAAACCATGTAGGAATAACATCGGAGTTACAGAATTTCTTAACTGACGTTGTGTACTGATATCATTTAGACTAAAATGCAATACTTGTCTTACATAGAAGTCAACTGATGGCATTACAATCTTACCATTGAATTTCGTGATATCTTGAACTTTTGTTTGGATGATATCTTTAATTTCTTTATATCCACCTTCTGCGATTGCACACTTTACATTACGTGGTAAATAATCACCAACCGCATTCATGACAGAAGCTGCGCCTACGTTTATACCAAATAATACAATCTCTGCAAGTGGATCTAAATTTACTAAGTAGTTAATCCAACTAATTAAGTCATAGTGTTCGCACCAACCAAGACCAGTATACTTGCCTTCAGACATTCCATAACCACGTGCATCCGGTGCTAGGATATTAAATCCACGATGATCTGCTTCCCACATGTGTTCTAGTAAAGTTCCACTATAAGAGGCAATACCATGTTGGATAATAATCCACTTATGAGAATCTTCTTGATTCACGATACGTAATGCATGTAGTTTTAATCCATCATAAGAATCAATGAAATCATCGAAACGGTTGCTGTGTGCAAACCACTCATTTCTTTCCATCTGTAATAATGGTAGCTGCATCGCTGCACCACATTTTTGTAAATATCTACTATTCTGTAAATCAAACGCATTGCGGAAAACATAATATCCAGCTCCTGCATATGCGCTAGCACCAGCGACAGCAGTAACACCTAATACTTTTAATAGCGTATGCTTGTTTTCTTTATTTGACATACTGCACCTCCGTCAATCATGAATTGTTATCATGATTATAACATGTCCACTACTTTTTCAATACATTTAAGCGCTCTTCAATAACAGCGTATTGTTTCTGATATGCTTCAAGTTTTTGCTTTTCATTTTCAATCTTCGCTGCTGGAGCCTTCGCAATAAATCCTTGGTTAGAAAGAATTCCTGTAGAACGTGCAATCTCAGACTTAAGTCTATCAATCTCTGCTTCAAGCTTCTTGATTTCTTCTTCTGGATTACTTAATTCGCTAGACGGAATATATAAGCTACCACCTTGAATTGCTTCGACTGTTAAGTCTCCTTCAAGTGTATCCTGCCACTGTGCTTTTGCAAGCTTCATGATAATTGCAGACATTGCTTCATCCGCCATGATTGTATTACCATCAAGATCCTTTAATGCAATATGAATTAATGTAGATGGTTTCAAATCATTTACAATCTTAACTTCACGAATCTTTTGGATTGCAGAAATTACTCTTGCCATTGCTGTTAAATCACAAGCAGTTACATTTTCAATTACAGTTGGCCATGATTCTAAGTTGATACTTTCCTTAGCACCTGGTAATAAATCATAAATCTCTTCAGTTACAAATGGCATAAATGGTTGTAATAAACTAACAATAGCCTTTAAACATACGTATAAAGTTGATTGTGCAGCATGTTTAGCTACTTCATCCGTACCATTTAATGCCGTCTTACTCATCTCTACGTACCAACTGCAGAAGTCATCCCATACAAAGGAATATAGTTCGTTACCAACTAAAGCAAATTCATACTTCTCCATGTTTTCAGTAACATGCGTAATTGTTTCGTTAAGACGATTGATAATCCATAAATCCGCAAGTGATAGATTTGTTAAATTGACATCTTCTACCTTCATACCTTTAGGAAGATTCATAAATACAAATCTAGATGCATTCCAAATCTTGTTGATAAAGTTACCAGCTGCTTCAACCTTCTCAGGGATATAGCGCATATCTTGTCCTGGTGTTGAGTTTGTTGTTAAGAAGAAACGTAATGCATCAATACCATACTCTTCAATCACTTGCATTGGATCAATACCATTACCAAGCGACTTGGACATCTTACGACCTTGTGCATCACGTAATAAACCGTGAATTAGTACATCCTTAAATGGACGATTCTTTGTAAAATGTCTTGCCTGGAATGCCATACGTGCAACCCAGAAGAAGATAATATCGTACCCTGTAACCATTGTATTGGTTGGGTAATAACGTTCAAGATCTGCAGTTTCTTCTGGCCAACCCAATGTCGCAAATGGCCATAGGGCACTGGAGAACCATGTATCAAGTACATCTTCATCCTGTACCCAGTTTGTTGTATCTTCTGGATCAGTTTCACCAACGTATGTTTCACCAGTCACAGTGTTGTACCATGCAGGAATGCGATGGCCCCACCACAACTGACGAGAAATACACCAGTCTTCAATATTCTCTAACCAACCATTAAATGTCTTTTCAAAACGTTCTGGATAAAAGTTAATCTTTGTCTCTTCATCTGCTTGATATTTCAATACATCTTCCGCAAGTGGCTTCATCTTTACAAACCACTGTTGGGATAGATATTGTTCTACAACGCAATGTGTACGTTCAGAGTGCGCAACGTTATGTGTCATCTCTTCAATCTTAACGAGATTTCCATCTGCTTCGATTTGTTTTACAAGAGCTTCACGTGCTACGTAGCGATCCATTCCTTCATACTGACCACAGAGTTCATTCATTGTTCCATCAGGATTCATACAGATTGGCTTTTCTAGATGATGTCTTTCCGCAATCGCAAAGTCGTTAGGATCGTGTGCTGGTGTACACTTCATTGCACCAGTACCAAAACCAATCTCTACATAGTCATCACCGATAATAGGTAACTCCTGTCCATTTGCTGGGTTTGTAGTATGTTTACCAATCAAGTTATTCAGTGTTTCATCGTTAGGATTTACCACAACACAAACATCACCAAACATTGTTTCAGGACGTGTTGTTGCAACGACGAACTCTTCACCAGTTTCCTTTACAACATATTTGAAGTGATACATCTTACCTGGATCATCTTGATAATAAACTTCGATATTACTTAATGCAGTGCGTGCCTCCGGATCCCAGTTAATGATACGCCAACCACGATAGATTAAACCTTCATTGTAGAGTTTTACAAATACATGACGAACTGCATCGTTAAAACCATCATCCATTGTAAAACGCTCACGACTATAATCTAATGAGTTTCCAAGTTTACCCCATTGTGTACGGATTGTCTTGGCATATTCTGCCTTCCACTCCCACGCACGTTCCAAGAACTTTTCACGTCCTAAATCATAGCGAGAAATACCTTCACTCTTTAAGCGAGCATCAACCTTTGCCTGTGTTGCAATACCTGCATGATCCATACCTGGTAAAAACAACATGTCATAGCCCTGCATACGCTTATAACGTGCAATAATATCCTGTAATGTATTATCCCAAGCGTGACCAATATGTAAAATACCAGTAACGTTTGGTGGAGGAATTACAATTGTAAAAGGATCTTTAGACTTATCACCTGCAGTGAAATATCCTTTTTCTATCCATCGGTTGTATTTGCCTTCTTCTACGGCTTTGTGGTCATACTTTTGTGCTAAATTCTTTTCCATCTTACCTTCTCCTTAAACATAAAAAAACGTCCTATGCATAGGACGTGTATAAACGTGGTACCACCTTTGCTTACTTCTCAACAGCGTAACGTGCTTCCCTACGGTATCTTCTACTACTAGTTCAAAGACACAGCTCCAAGACTACTTCATATCTTCGTTTTATCTGTTTCCACCACCCACAGACTCTCTTTCAAAACAGTCAATATTACTACTTCTCTTCTTTGCTTTGGTTAGATTATACCATTGTATCCATCATTTTCAATAAGAAATAGCACGATGAATTATATTGGATAATGAATCTATGTTATTCAATATGTTCGCGTATCCAATCACTAAAGGATATCAATTGATATTCCTAGAAAAACAGCATACTTACTTTTGATACAAACTGTTCACTTGATGTAGATGAAATAAAAAATGGATAAAGCTTTCGTCATACGGTATAAACTTCTTAAAACCAATCATATCTAAGATTTCTTCAATACCCGCCCATTTTACTGCCTGTACTTCTTCATACTGAAGTATTAATTTTGAAATATCGATCTCTTTTTCTAAAATATAAATATCATCAAAACCTTCACTAAAATACTTTGTAATAACAGGTGATGTATGTTCTAAATCAATCTTTAATCCAAGTTCCTCAGCAACTTCTCGCATTGCTGCCTGACGACTATTTTCACCAATCATAGCAGAACCACCAACAGTTACATCCCACATATTAGGCCACCCTTTTTTAAAGGTTTGTCTTTGTTGAATCAACATTTGGTTTTTTGCATTAAAGATACATACATGTACAACTAAATGATAAAGATTTTTCGGAATATCATCTCCACGTGTTATTACACGATTTGTAATCACACGATCAATCGTATATAAATTCCACTTTTCCATAATGGCTCTCCTATTATCAAAAAAATCCGTTTAACCGGATTATAAACGAATAATGGATTTAACAATCGGTAATCGCATTATATATGCCGTAACTCTACGATCAGCTTCAAAGAAGAGAATATAGATAATCAGTTTGATATATGGATGTAAACTCAAGAATCCATTTACGATACTAAACAAGAATACAAAAACCATATATATCGCTATATATACCGCAAAGGTCATCAAGAAGTACGCAACTTGATTCATGCGTAAATTTCGTTGTTCATCTCTTCTACTCATATAGGTATTTTATTCAAAACAAGCACTGATTTCAACTATCAAAAAAAGGAAGATACTCTATGTATCTTCCAAAATCTTAATAGTGAATGTACTCAAATCTTGATGGATCAGAGATAACACGTGAATATGGTTGACCATTACGGCTAGCACCACATTCAGATGTAATAACAGAACCATCTGTTGTAATCGCTTCTACGATAGCAACGTGACCATAGTAACCATCTGAACCTTCTTGTCCAGCTGCAAATACCATGACATCACCAACCATTGGTGTATTAGAAACAGTATATCCTAAACTACGAGCTGTATTTGCCCATTGATTACCATTACCCATCAAGCTACCAGCAGTTAAGCCTAACTGATGACGGCGGATATATACCCACCATGTACATTGGCTAAATGAATAGTTATTACCAGTATCACCAGTTGGGTGGTCAGTAATCAAACCAGCTTTTACATAATCCTTCCAAACTTCATCAGCGTCCGCAAGTAACTGAGCAGTACTGATAAATGCACTTGTACTATAACTATTTTCAAGTGCTTGTTTCGCAGCTTGAATCTTTTCGTTTTCTTTCGCTCTACGCTCTTCTTCAATCTTGTTATCGATAACTTCCTGAGGAGTCTTTACAGTAACATTTAACTGCGCAAATGACTTATTACCAGTCGTATCTACAACAGTATATAAAACTGTATAGTTTCCATCAGTAGCCATGTCAACATTACCGGTGATTGTTAATGCTGGTAATACACCAGAATCATCATTGATATAAGAGATATAGTTAGATGCATTCCAAGTATCACCGTTATTAACAGTTACACTATCAGACTTCAACTTAATAACAGGAGCAGTACTTGTTACAACCTTAATTAATACCTTTTGAATAAAGGAATAACCAAGTGTCTTATCATCTGCATCTTTATTGACTAAAGTCACACGAGCAGTTGCCTGTTGAATACCTGTTAGGTTACGATCAAAGCCTTCTAAAATTAACTTTGATTTACCTGCATCAATATTCTTATAATCCATATCGGCAAAAGACTGACTTCTTTCCTGTAAGATAGAATACTTGATAGTCTCTTGTGGATTTAAATCAGCTGAACTAACTTCGATGACTGGTAAAATCTCTGTGTCGATTGTTGGAGCTGTATTGTCCGCATATACATGTTGTACAGAAGCATATCCACCAAGCAGTACTGTGGCGATATACGCTGCTGCAACAAGACTTGTCTTTTTATTTCTCTTGTTAAACATATCATTATTTTATATGATTCTTTGCATTCTTTGCAAGAAAACGGTAATTTTTCACATAAAATTCACGTATTTTCAGGACTTTTTACATAAAAAGCACACATTTTAAACATGCATGCTTAATCAATTCTTAAAATAATGTATCTGTATGTGTGATATGCAAGTGCTCGTAAGCCTTCTCAGTTACCACGCGACCACGACTTGTACGATTTACAAATCCAATCTGTATGAGATATGGTTCATACACATCTTCCAGAGTCGTTGTCTCTTCTGATATTGCATTTGCTAGAGATTCGAGACCTACTGGGCCACCATGGAAACGTTCAATAATACCTCGCAAGTAACGAATATCTACTTCATCTAAACCAAGGGAATCCACCTTTAAACGGTCTAGTGCAGTCTGTGCAATATCCCT
>JABZMB010000011.1 GCA_015256455.1 Solobacterium sp.
AAAACCCTATACTTCTATAGGGTTTTATGCTAATATCATGAATGGCATCTTTTGTACTTTTGTTATGCAAAAGGAAGATGTACTTCTCACACAGTGAATTCATTATCCCGTGCATATGGGTTCGCTATGAACATGCCGTATGTTGATGGTGTTCGAAACTGTGGTGGAAAACAACGGAAAGGTAGGTAAATAGAAAATATGACTGTTGTTTCAATGAGGAAAATGTTAGAGAACGGCGTACACTTTGGTCACCAGACACGCAAGTGGAACCCAAAGATGAAGCAGTTCATCTACACAGCTAAGAATGGTGTATATATCATCGACTTAGCAAAGACACAGGCTAAATTAGAAGTAGCCTATGATGCTTTAAAGAAGATTGCTGAAGATGGTGGAAAGATCTTATTCGTAGGAACTAAGAAGCAAGCTCAGGCAACAATTCTTGAAGAAGCATTAAGAAGTGGAAGCTTCTACATCAACCAGAGATGGTTAGGTGGAACAATGACTAACTTCCGCACAATCCAGAAGTCAATCAAGAAGTTATTAGAGATTGAAGAAATGGAAGCAAACGGACAGTTAGCAGTTTACACAAAGAAGGAACAAGCAGTTCTCTTACAAAAGAAGGAAAGACTTGAAAACTTCCTTGGCGGTATCAAGGGAATGAAGAAGTTGCCAGATGCAATCTTCGTTGTAGACCCATTAGAGGAGCACAACGCAGTAGCTGAAGCACGTAAGTTAAACATCCCTGTATTCGCTTTAATCGATACAAATGCTGATCCAGATTTAGTAGACTTCCCAATCCCTTCAAATGACGATGCAGTTCGTTCTATCAAGTTAATGGTAAGCGTAATTGCTGACGCTATCTTAGAAGCTAAGGGTGGTGTATTAGAAGTTGCTCACCAAGAAGATGAGACAGCTGAAGACATCACAATGAAGGATGTAATCATCAACGTTGAACAGCAGGCTGCTGAATATGAACGTAAGAGAAGACAGAAGTTCGAAGAACGTCGTGCTCAGATGGCTCAACGTCGTGGAAACTACAATGGCGAACGCCGTGTATTCCGTAGAGACGCAAATGGAAACCGTCAGACAACACGTCCAGCTGCTGAAGCAGAAACTACAACAGCACCAGCTACTGAGGAGGCTAAGTAAAAATGGCAATTACAGCTGCTCAAGTAAAAGAATTGCGTGAATTAACAGGCGCAGGAATGATGGACTGTAAGAAGGCTCTTACAGAATGTGAAGGCGATATAAAGAAGGCTATTGACTGGCTTCGTGAAAAGGGTATTGCTAAGGCTGCTAAGAAGGAAGGCAGAATCGCTGCTGAAGGCTTAGCTAAGATCTTAATCGAAGGTAACAAGGCTGTTGTATTAGAAGTTAACTCTGAAACAGACTTCGTTGCTAAGAATGATCGTTTCTTAGCTCTATTAGATGAAGCTGCTAAGACAATCTTCAATTCTAACGCTAAGACTGTTGAAGAGGCATTAGCTCTTCCTACAGCAGAAGGTACATTGAATGATTCATTCATTGCTGCAGTTGCTATTATTGGTGAAAAGATTACATTAAGAAGATTCGAAATCGTTGAAAAGAGCGATGATGAATTATTCGGTTCTTATACACACCAAGGTGGACGTATCGTTGCTGTTACAGTTGCTAAGGGTACATCAGATGCTCAAGTTGCTAAGAATATGGCAATGCAGGTTGCTTCTATGAACCCAACATATGTATCACGTGATGAAATGCCACAAGAAGTTGTAGCTCATGAACGTGAAGTTCAAGAAGGAATCATGGCAAATGATCCAAGCCTTGCAAATAAGCCTGAAAAGGTTAAGGCTGGAATCATTGAAGGTCGTGTATCTAAGTCATTACAGGATATGTGCTTAGTTGACCAGGAATACTTCTTAGATTCTAACCTCAAGTGCGGTCAGTACTTAAAGGAAAACAACGCTGAAGTTGTTAAGTTCGTTAAGTACATCGTAGGTGAAGGTATTGAAAAGAAGCAGGACGACTTTGCTGCTGAAGTAGCAGCAATGGCTAAGTAAGAATTGCTCAAAGAGAGAGAACAACGTACAATGTTGTTCTCTTTTGTATTTATTAAAATTGAACATTACAACTTTTTGTTGTTTTCAGCGACGAATAACGATAAAATTTATTTGTACACTTAATGCAAAGTGAGAATATAGAAGGCTATGATTTATGGTGGCAATAGTAGCTTAATGCGTTAACATTTCCGTAATATTTGTTACATAAAGAAACCTTTTATAAGAAAATCTTAAGATGTGAGCGTTACAGTGTACATAAAATATTTTACAAAGTAGAATATTGTAGATAAATATTGTGGTACTCTATGTAGCTTTGTTTCTTTATCTGAAATACGGGTATTTATTAAGGGATATTCCTTGTAAATATCAATTTATGAATGGAAATTAAGGATATCCACACTCATTTATGAAAACAGGGGAGGCTATATCGAATGAATATGAAGAAATTTCAAAAGATATTTGTAATCTTGTGTGCTTTTATAATGTTATTGAGTGTTAACTATTCTGTTAATGCGATTGATACGTCCACACCAGGTTCTACTTCAACAGAAACAACTACAACATCTACTCCTGGTAGTACACCAGCAGTAGCTACTCCTACGCCAACACCTACGACAACACCAAGTACACCGATTGATCCTAATGCGAAAGTTAGTTTTTTTGTAAGAAGTACTTGGACTGGTAATGATAAACCAGCTGTAATTATTCGTTTATTTGCCAATGGTGTAGAGAAAATTAATAAAGTTCGTGACCCATACAACTATCAAGAAGTAAATGGCTATATTAGTAGCCAGTTAAATGCATGGCAGGTCGATTTCAATAACTTACCTAAGTATGATTCTGATGGTAAGGAAATTGAATATACTGTAAAACAAGATTTCTTTGAATCATATTTGTACGGTTGGAATAATTTTAAGTTTAAGACAGACCTAACAGGTGATGTGAATTCAGGATTTATCTTTGAAAATAAATCCCTCATTGATATTGAAGTTGGAAAGATGTGGAATGAAATTCCAGTATTCGTTATTCCTGGAACTCCTAGTCCAGCAGATCCACCGACGATGGTGTCCCTTAATTCATCAGAATCTAAAAACTCTGTTACCTATGATACAGAGAAATTAAATGATCTTCTCGCTGAATCAGATGCGCTAGATGCTGCTGATGATGTGCTTGAAGGAGCACGAGATACTTCAGCAGAAACTCCATTAGAGGAAATGTCTGCTGAAGAAAGACGTGAAGAAAATTTAAAGAAGTCTATCGTAGCTGTTCCAAACGCTATCACAGTTAATCTTTTAGCTGATGGCGTTGTTGTAGGAACAATGCAAATTACAAAGGAAGATGGATGGACTGGATATTTCCGTGATTACCTAAGATACGATGAAAATGATGGTCATGAGATTGTTTATACAGTTGAGGAAGTACCGGTTCCTGGCTACAAGACAGAATATATTAATAAACTAATTAGTGGCCGTGTGATTAACGCGATTGTAAACCGCTCTGTTATTGACATTAATGTTCAAAAGAAGTGGGAAGGTAAGATTCAAGGACCTGTAAATGTAACATTATATCGTAAATTTAAAACTGTTGAATTTGATTGGAGCTTCTATAAGAATATAACCACAGAACATGAAGAAGAAGTCGCAACAGTCGAATTAAATGAAGCGAATAATTGGAAACATACCTTCGAAGATTTATATGAATTCTATTCAGTAGAAGGTGAAGATCCTGTTATTTATGAGTATTATGTAAAAGAAGATCCAGTTGCTGGATATAATACTGTAATCACTGGTAATCATAAGGATGGCTTTACGATTACAAATACTAATACTACTGATTTAATTGATATTCCAGTTGAAAAGAAATGGGATGGAGATCCTGCAGATAGTACTAAGGTTACATTACTAGCAAATGGTGAAGAAGTAGAAACAGTTGAATTAAATGAAGCGAACAGTTGGAAGCACTTATTTACAGGTTTACAGAAATACAACAATGATGGTTCAGAAGTTGCATATACTGTAAAAGAAGTTGGTGAAACTGCTAGCGTAATTGAGTTAGATGGCAAGAAGTTCAATGTAGAATATACAGGAAATGCTGCGGATGGATTTATAGTTACAAATAAAAAGCCAATCGATCCACCAACTCCTACACCTACACCAACTCCACCTACAACACCAAAGACAAGTGATAATAGTCATGTGATGTCATACGCATTACTAACACTATTATCTGCGTTCTTCGTTGTGATTATTGCTTCAAAGCGTATTAAATATTCAAATTAGTAAAATGAAAACTCTTTACGAATAGGTAAAGAGTTTTTTCTACATTAACTTTTTTTCTTTTAATCGAATCTGAAGGAAACCTTCGCGAATACCGGTTTTAGAAATAAGAATACGCTTTGCTCGATAGATTCTAGCAATCTCTAAAATCATATGTAATCCAGGAAGAAAGACTGGTTGACGACTAGGGTCTACATTTGCTTTCATGGCTTCTTCAAAAGTATATTCATGCATGCATAACTTATCGAATATTTCTTGAAGTTTTGTAACTTCAATAGTGAATTCCTCATGAAAGAGGGCTTGATACACTTTTCCTGCTGCACGCATTGTTCCACCAATACCAATCAACTCCTCACAAGTGATATTAAGAGAAGGGTATTCTCTACGTGCAGAAAGAATTTCTCTTTCACATTCTGGAGTATCAATTGGTAGATGACGTAGACGTACACATCCAAGTGGGAAACTCATCGCATCAATTGGTTGTCCGTTTTTAAATGAAATTAATTCAGTAGAACCACCACCAACATCGAATGCGATACCGTTTGTAAGATTTGGATAGGAGTACTTTGTGCCTAAGAAATCATAGAGAGCTTCTTCATTTCCACTAAGTGGATAGATTTCCCATCCTGTTGTTTGAAGGGATTGTACGAGTTCTTCTTGGTTTTGAATGCGACAAGGTTCTGTAATATCCGCAAATCGATATTGTACTTGCATTTCATCAAGTTTATCTGCGTAGGATTGTAATACTTCCGTCGCTTTATGAATTCCTTCTTTTGACATGATTCTATCTTCATCAACATAGTCAATTAAATGTGCTGGAGTAGAAATATGTAAGATAGCTGTAGGGTAATTTTCGACTATCTTATAGACTAATAAGACGATGGTATTAGAGCCGATATCGGCAATTGCGTACTGTGTCATAGAATAACCTCACTGTTATCATTTAAACATATATAAAAAGGAATGAAAACTCTTTCTAGCAATGCTATAATACTATAGAAATACATATGGAGGAAAAACATCATGTATAAACGAGTTCTGTTGAAACTAAGCGGAGAAGCTTTAGCAGGGAATGAAAAGAACTTTGATCCAAGCATCTTACAAAATCTTGCTTTGGAAATCAAAGAAGCACAGAAATTAGGAATTCAAATTGCTATCGTTGTTGGTGGAGGTAACTTCATTCGCGGAAAAGTAGTTGAAGGATTAGGAATTGATCGAGTACAAGGCGACAATATGGGCATGTTAGCAACTGTTATCAATGCTCTAGCAATACAATCATCTCTTGAAGGTATCGGTGTTGATACTAGGGTAATGACAAGTATTGAAATGTCTAAGGTTGCTGAACCATTTATTCAGCGTAGAGCGATTCGTCACTTGGAAAAGGGTAGAGTTGTTATCTTTGGTGGAGGAACTGGAAGTCCATACTTCTCAACTGATACAACAGCAGCTTTAAGAGCAAGTGAAATTAAAGCAGAAGTTATCTTAATGGCTAAGAATAGTGTAGATGGTGTGTATAGCGCAGATCCTAAGAAGGATCCAAATGCGAAGAAGTATACACATCTAACATATATGGATTTATTAAATAAAGGATTACAAGTCATGGATTCCACTGCTACAAGCATGTGCATGGATAATGACATGGAACTCATGGTATTTAACATGAATGAAAAGGACAATATCGTCAAAGCAATGAAGGGCGAAAAGATTGGAACAATCATTAATAAGGAGGAAAAGTAATAATGGCATACGCAATCGTTGATTCCAGCGCAGTAAAGATGGATAAGGTTATCGAACATCTACAATCAGAATTGAACACAGTACGTACAGGTGCAGCTAACGTTAAGATGTTAGACCGTGTTGAAGTGGACTACTATGGTTCTCCAACACCACTAAATCAGATTGCGGCTTTATCTGTTTCTGAAGGTCGTACACTTGTGATTAAGCCTTATGACCCAAGTAGCTTAAAGGCTATTGAACATGCATGTAATGAAGCAGACTTAGGTATTGCACCATCTAATGATGGAACAGTTGTACGCTTAACAGTTCCACAGTTAACGGGTGATACACGTAAGGAAATGACAAAGAAGGTTGATAAGATGGCTGAAGAATGCAAGATTCAAATCCGTAATATCCGCCGTGACGCAATGTCTGTTGTAAAGAAGGATAAGACAATGGATGAAGACACTCAGAAGGATTGTGAAAACGAGATTCAGAAGCTTACTGACAAGTATGTTAAGAAGATCGATGATTTAGCAGCTGCTAAGAGTGCTGAAGTATTAAAGGTTTAGTTTTAAAATTATACTTTATGATCAGTCTGTGTATCAGGCTGATTTTTTTGTAGTAAAAAGGTATAATAAGATAGTTAGTGGAGAATTGATATGAATACATGTAAACACTTAGCGATTATCATGGATGGCAATGGTAGATGGGCCAAGGCACAAGGAAAACCTCGTACAGCAGGACATCTAGTCGGAAGTGATAATGTTCGTACCATCGCAATTGCGGCAGATGAGATGGGAATTGAATATCTTACACTCTATGCTTTCTCAACTGAGAACTGGAAACGAACAGCTGATGAAGTAAACTACATTATGAAATTACCAGCATTCTTCTTTAAAAAGTATATGCAGGAGTTCTTAGATAGAGGCTTCCGTATGCGTATGATTGGGGAATTGGATATGTTGCCAAAGGCAACACAAAAGGTATTACGTGATGCGGAGGAAGAATCAAAAGACAATCACGGCTTATCGCTCAATATCTGTATGAACTATGGCTCTAGACGAGAAATCTTACTTGCGGCAAGAAAGTACGCGCAGGATGTTGTGGATGGCAAAGCTACACTGGATATAGAAGAGGAAGACTTTGATCAATACATGATGACAAAGGATTTTCCACCTGTTGATCTTTTAATTCGTACAAGTGGCGAACAACGTATTTCGAACTATTTATTATGGCAGATTGCTTATGCGGAGCTAGAGTTTGTACCAGAATCATGGCCAGAGTTTACTCCAGAGGTATTAAAACGCTGCCTAGAGGAATATCAAAATCGTGATCGACGATTTGGAGGAGTTAAGAATGTCTAAAATGAAATTAAAAACAATTGTTGCGTTTGTGATTATTCTTGTTGTAGCACCACCACTCTATTTTGGTGGAAATTTATTACAGGCACTTTTGATTCTTGTGAGTGCACTCGGTTCTCTTGAGATTGCATCGTTAACTGACCAAAAGAAACATTGGTTCTTATCTTTGATGACATTAGCTGCAGTGATGGCAATGTACTATATCAACCGTTCAATGTTTCCAGCAATTCTTGCGATTTGGGTGATTGTATTATTTGTAACAGAATTATTGCGTGAAAATGAAAGCAGTGATTTGACGGCGTATACATTACTAATGTCTATCTTATTAGGTTTAGGTTTACGCTGTATCTCTGTTATTTATCAAGATGGTGCCACAAAGGGATTTCTAACAATTATCTTTGTGTTAATTGGCTGTTTCTTCTGTGATACAGGTGCCTATCTTTCCGGTTCTCTATTTGGAAAGCATAAGTTAATTCCACATGTTTCACCAAATAAGACGGTTGAAGGTGCGATTGGTGGTTATCTCATTGGTGCAATCGGAGCCTTGTTATGGGGATTATTAGTCACAACATATCTATCAAAAGAATTTGTCATTACAGCTAGTTTCATCATTCCTGCAGTTGCGCAGATTGGTGACTTAAGTTTCTCATCGATTAAACGTAGATTTGGTATTAAAGATTTCTCAAATATCTTGCCAGGACATGGTGGTATCTTTGATCGTATTGACTCACTGATTTTCTGTCTGATGGCTTTTAATGGTTTGATGATCTTATGGGGTATTTAAAATGAAGCGTTTGATGTTATTGGGTGCCAGTGGTTCCATTGGTACCCAAACAATTGATGTCGTCTTACAACATCCTGATGAGTTTTCACTTGTCGGAATTAGTGTAGGACATCGCATTGATATTTTAAAAGAAATCCTAGCAAAGATTTCTGTACCACATGTATGTGTATGTGAAGAAAAGGATATGCAAGAGTTATCTTCTCAATATCCTGATATTCATTTCTATTTCGGAGATGAAGGCTTGATTACACTTGCAAAAATGAAAGAGTATGATTTGTTAGTAAATGCACTCGTTGGCTTTGTAGGTTTTTTACCTACGTTACATGCGATTCAAACAGGTCATCACATCGCTCTCGCCAATAAGGAAACACTGGTTGTTGGTGGGGAACTAATTGATAATGCTATCAAGGAATATGGTGTATCTCTGTATCCAATTGATAGTGAGCATTCCGCTATCTTCCAAGCGCTACAGGGGAATGCACATAAAGAGATTAAGCGTCTAATCATTACAGCTTCCGGTGGATCTTTCCGTAATCGTACAAGAGAAGAATTAAAGGATGTAACTGTAGAGCAAGCCCTTGCGCATCCTAACTGGGCGATGGGTGCGAAGATTACAATTGATAGTGCAGATATGATGAACAAGGGATTTGAAGTGATTGAAGCACATTATCTATTTGATATTGATTATGACCATATCGATGTGGTCATGCATCCAGAGTCAGTGATTCATTCTATGGTCGAATATGTAGACCATAGTATTATGGCTCAACTTGGTGCACCAGATATGCGTTTGCCTATCCAGTATGCATTAACATGGCCACATCGCTATCCACTTGATTTAGAAAAGCCACTAGACTTAACTGAGGTTGCGTCGTTGCATTTTTCAAAGCCTGACTTTGAAAGGTTTCCATTACTTGCACTAGCGTATGAAGCTGGAAAAAAGGGAGGCAATCTTCCAGCGGTTATGAATGCCGCAAATGAAGTTGCCAATGCAGCGTTTAGAAATAAACAGATATCATTTTTACAGATTGAAGATATTGTTATCAGTGCAGTACATACTGTGGCTTATCAAGCAGTCAATACAGTACAAGATTTAATCGATGCGGATCGTTGGGGAAGAGACTTCGCATATCAACAAATACAAGGAGTAAACCAATGACAGCAGTTTTATTTATCGTATTACTTTCCATCATCGTAACGATTCATGAATTTGGACATTTCTTAGTTGCCAAAGCATTTGGCGTCTATTGTTTTGAATTCTCAATCGGTATGGGACCAGCTTTATTTACACGTAAAGGTAAAGAGACGAAGTTCTCTATCCGTGCATTACCTATCGGTGGCTATGTCGCAATGGCAGGTGAAACCGAAGGGGACGAAGCCTATCCTGATGTAAAGGTTCCTGAGGGAAGAAGAATTACAGACCAAAAACCATGGAAGAAGATCTGTATCATGCTTGCAGGTGTTGCAATGAATTTCTTGCTTGCATGGGTTATCTTTTCTATGTTCTTGTTAAACACTGGGATATTTACAAAATCAAGTGAACCAGTGATTGCTACGGTGTTAGAAAATAGTCCAGCTGAACAAGCAGGTTTGCAGGCTGGAGACCGTATTATTAAAGTTGTTAAAGAAGATGGCTCATCCGTTGAACCAAAGACATTCTTAGAGTTCCAAGCGTTCAACGGTGATAATAAGGGTACAGAAACCTTTACCATCCTACGTGATGGCCAAACATTAACGGTTGAAGTTACACCAACCTACAACAAAGAAACAGATAGTTACATGTTTGGTATTAGTGCGAAAGCAGGAGAACAGGTTAAGATTAATCTTCTAAACTGTTGGTATTATGGCTTAGTTGAGATGCAGGTTATTACATCAATGACCATACAGGCACTATTAAACCTTGTACGAGGTAGAGGCTTGAATCAATTATCTGGTCCTGTCGGAATTTATCAGGCAACAGCGACCTACGCAAGTCTTGGCTTTGGTGCATATATGATGCTAGTAGCACAAATTAGTTTGAATGTCGGTATTTTTAATCTGTTGCCACTACCAGTATTAGATGGTGGACAGGTTGTTATTACAGTACTTGAATGGATTACAAGGCGCCAGTTTAATGAAAAATTAAAGACTGCTATCATGATTGTTTGTTGGGTACTACTAATCAGTGTTATGATATTTGCGACATGGAACGATATTTCCAAATTATTTATAAAGTAGAGGAGATTAGAATAAAATGAAAACAATTCTTGTTACTGGAGGTACTGGCTTTATTGGGTCGAATACTTGTGTGTCTTTGATAAATGCAGGTTATAACGTAATTGTGCTAGATAATCTGTATAACTCAAAGGAAGTTGTATTAGACCGTATTGAAAAACTAACAGGCAAAAAGCCAAAGTTCTATAAGACAGACATCTTAGACCGCAAGGGATTAGACCAGATTTTTGCGGAAAATAAGATTGATGCAGTCATTCACTTTGCCGGCTATAAGGCAGTAGGTGAATCTGTAGAAATTCCATTAACATATTATGAAAATAATATTACTGGTTCTTTAAACCTATATATGGCAATGAAGGAAGCTGGTTGTAAGACACTTGTATTCTCATCCAGTGCGACAGTTTATGGTTCTCCAGAATCCTGTCCAATTAGAGAAGACTTCCCAGTATCCACAACAAATCCTTATGGTTCTACAAAGTTAATGAATGAGATGATCTTACAGGATTTGAGCAAGTCAGATCCTGAATGGTCTATTATGTTATTACGTTACTTTAACCCAATTGGAGCACATCCAAGTGGACTTCTTGGAGAAGTTCCAAATGGTATTCCTAATAACTTAGTACCATATATCGCCCGTGTTGCGATTGGTGTAACTGAGAAGGTACGTGTATTTGGTAATGACTATAATACAGTTGATGGTACAGGTGTTCGTGACTATATCCATGTATGCGATTTAGCAGACGGTCATATTGCAGCTGTTAAATATGCATTAGAGCATAAGGGTGTTGAAAAGGTGAACCTTGGTACAGGTAATGGTTATAGTGTATTACAGGTTGTTCAAGCATACAGTAAGGCTTGTGGTAGAGATTTACCATATGATATCTTGCCACGTAGAGCAGGAGACGTTGCGGAATGCTATGCAGATCCAACAAAGGCATTTGAATTATTAGGTTGGAAGGCACAGTATAATATTGATCAGATGTGTAAGGATTCATGGAACTTTACACAGATGAATCCAAATGGAATCGAGTAGTACTATGATTGGACTAATCATTACTGGTAATGGTAAATTTCCAGAAGGTGTAAGTAGTGCAGTTGAAATTCTTTCTGGAAAGTTAGAAGCTTACGAAACAGTATCCTTCCTATTAGAAGAGACTGTAGATCAATTCATTAATAGACTACGTACTGCAATTGAATCTATGAAGCAAAGTGGTAATATCCTTATCATGGCAGATGTTTTGGACAGTACAACATATCGTGAAGCTTGCACACTTGCAAAAGAGTATGCGGCTGAATGTAATATCGATGTGGTTGCTGGATTGAATGTCGGAATGGTTCTACAAGCAAGTATGGCTAGAAGTTATATTCATAACGTTAATGACCTGGCTGCTTTAGCAGTAGAGGCAGGACATAGTCAAATTGTAGATTTTGATGAAAAGCATCCAGATGAAGATATTGCATAAATAAAACATAAAATCTTTTTTAGGAAGCCTAAATGGTTTCCTTTTTTCTATTTTTTATTGAAATGGTAGGATTGATTGGAAGTGCAACTTATTTTTTGACGAAAAAATTGGAAATATGGGAAAAAGTAACTAATTTCACATTTTTTTACAATTTTTGTAACAAAATCAAAAAAATTTTTAAAAATTAAAAATGCGAAAAAATCGCATAGAATAAGGATATTTAACACTTTTCGTAAATTTAAAACACGAAAAACACTTGAATATGATTGCAAATGAAAACAGAAAGTGGTTAGAATACAGCCATGATGAAAAATACTATCAAAAAACAAATGGGAATGATTGTGACTGGTGCATTATCTGCAGTATTAGTTGCAGGTTCTGTATCAATAACACATGTAAAGGCAGAGGAAACTGTCAATCCGTTCACAAGTAACGCACTACCAGTCATCACTATAGATGCACAGGTAGAAGATCCTTATACAGCGATTAAGAACGAAGTAGTTAAGCAACGTGCTTTACTCGGTGGATATGATTTGAACTATATCTCACTTGAAAAGAGTGTAGCTGATATTACTGGCTTTGATCGAAACGCAACAGGTATTCAAACTGTTACAGTGAAAGTCAACTTAGCAAGTACAGGGGATAAGGAGGTTGAAAAGAGGCTTGGATACTCCTTTGTACAGAAGGTTGTTGTAAAACTTACACAAGACAGTGCACCTGTAGTACAACTTAAGAGTGATGCCGTTACAGTAAATAACGGTGACACATTTAACGCTTCTAGTTATATTTCCTATATTAATGATGATTCTGGTATCTTACCTGTATTATCAGTAAGTGGCGAAGTAGATATGGATAAAGATGGCGAGTATCCAGTAACTTATACAGTTTCTGATACAGCTGGTCATACTTCAACTGCAGTATTAACAGTTACTGTAAAGACTCCTGTCGAAGTTGCGGCAGCTAAACAAGCTGAAGCAGAAACAAAGGCAGCTGAAATTACAGCACAACTTGAAGCAGTGAAGGCTATTACAGAGCCAACAACAAGTACAACAACTGATACAGCTACTACGACAACAAGTTTAGAAACACAGTTAGCTGAACTTCAGAAGGAAATTGATTCCATTAAGGAAATTGGTAATAACGCAAATGCTGCAGTAGGAAGTAATGAGACAATCGATGTTCCTGCTACACCAGCAGCTACAGAGACACCTGCAGTAGAAACTCCAGCAGCCACAACAGTTACTGAGACACCTGTTGCTACACCAGAGCCTACACCTGTACCACCAGCTGTAGTAGAAACTCCAGTAGCGACTCCAACACCAATTCCTACACCTACAAAGACAATGTACCCAAATGTACGTCTAAATGTTCGTACATCTCCAAGTACATCTGGCTCTATTATTACTACATTAAATGTAAATGATCCTATTTACTGTACAGATACAGTTTCTAACGGATGGCAAGAAATTGTAATCAATGGACAAGTTGGTTGGGTATATGCTCAATATATTCAAAGCGAACAGTATGTAGCTCCAACTCCACAGTATGGACAATATGGTGCATACACTGATGCAATCAATCTTGCTTTATCATTCGTAGGAAACACACCATATGTATGGGGTGGTGCATCTCCATCTGGATTTGACTGCTCAGGTCTTGTTAAGTACTGCTATGGTATTTCACAGAGAACTACATATACACAGCAAACATTAGGAACACACCGCTATGATGTATGGAATGCTCCAGCAGGTGCACTATACTTCTGGGGTTCTGAAACTGCACCATACCACGTAGCTATCGCTCTTGGTGGTGGTCAGACAGTACAGGCGATGAATGTAAATGATGGTATTCAAGTAATTGGTATCTCATACTTCATGCCTTCCTACTATGTAATTATCGGACAATAAGACTCCTGAAAAGGAGTTTTATTTTTGCCAATTTTGTGAAAAAATATCTAAAAATGTTATAGTTTTTTGAAAAACTTGTGAAATTGTGTGAAATAAGGCCCAAAAAGTTGCAAAGATACCACGAAAAAAAGTAAAATAGAGTCATGGTTAAAAATAAATTAAACAAAAAACTCGGTAGAGTAGGGGCTGGATTATTATCCGCATTACTCATTGCCGGTACATATTCAACAAAAACAGTATACGCAGATGACAACAAAGCTACTACAGTTGAAAAGGAAAACACATTACCAGTTATTGAAGTAAGTCAGCAGGATTTAAATCCTCTTGATACTATCAAGAGCTTGGTAATTCAAGAAAGGGCTGCTTTTGACGGAACATATGATCTTACAAATATCTCAATCGAGAAGAGTGTTGCGGATATTGAAGGATTCAATCGTTCTGTAACAGGTATCCAAACAGTTACTGTCAAGGTTACACTTGCAAGTACTGGTGATATTGAAGCTCAAAAGACTTTAGGGTATTCCTTTATTCAGAAAGCCGTTGTAAATGTTGTCAATAGTACAGCACCTGTCATCAAGTTGAAGAATTCATCTGTTGTTGTAAACAATGGTGATACATTTAACGCATCTAGTTACATTTCTTATATCAATGATGATTCAGGTATTCTTCCTGTATTAACAGTGGATGGTGCTGTAGATATGAACACAGATGGTGATTATCCAGTTACATATACAGTTGTTGATACTGCAGGTAATAAGTCTACAGCGACTATGACAGTTTCTGTTCGTACTCCTCAGGAAGTTGTTGACGCAAGAATTGCGGCTGAAGAACAACGTCAAAGAGAAGAAGCTGAAAGAGCTGCTGCTGAAGAAGCTGCTAGAGCTCAACAAGCTGCGAACACTGCTAGATCTGCTACTACATCTACATTTGATCCATCTAAGTATGATTCAAGTTTATATGCTGGTGGTATCGCTGCTGCGTTATCTCTTGTTGGTACTCCATATCAATGGGGTGGTACAACTCCAGCAGGATTTGACTGCTCAGGTTTAGTTCAATACTGTTATGGTTTAGGTGCTCGTACAACATATGCTCAACAAGCACTCGGTACTCACCAATATGATGTATGGAATGCTCCAGCTGGTGCACTATATTTCTATGGATCTGATTCGGCTCCATACCACGTAGGTATTGCACTAGGTAATGGTACAATGGTTCACGCTGCTACTTATGGTATTGGTGTAACTGTACAGGATATCTCTGGTTACTTACCTTCCTATTACGTAGTACCTGGACAATAAGATAAGCAAGACTCACAGATGTGAGTCTTTTATTTTGTTCAAAAGAAAAAGTCCTTTCGGACTTTATAAGATTTGGAATATGAAATACTTTAGATAACTTGTTTCATTCATGGTCCAAAGGATAGGGTGATCAGGATTTTGTTGGGTAACTGAAATCTGACGTAATGTAACACCACATTCCTTAGCACTTTCTAATAACATCTGTTCAAAGAGTTTTGTTTCCATGAATCTTGAACAGGAACAAGTAATTAAATAACCACCATTACGTAATACATTCATTGCTTTCATATTGATATTTTTATATCCATAATAGGCACTATTAACAGTCTTACGAGATTTTGTAAATGCTGGTGGGTCTAGGACGATAATATCAAATTCATTATCTTTGAGCTGTTCAAGATAATCGAATACATCCGCTTGTACAAACTGAATTTTATCTTCAAGATGATTAAGTTTTGCATTTTGATAGCCTTGTTGTAAGGCTGTATTTGAAATATCGACAGCAGTAACTGCTTTTGCATTGCCATAGGCTGCGTTTAATGCAAAGCCACCAGTGTGACTAAAACAGTCTAATACACGTTTATTGCGGGCAATGTTACGTAATAATACACGATTTGATTTTTGGTCTAAGAAGTAACCTGTCTTTTGACCATTTTCAATATCCACCTGTAATTGAATGCCATTTTCATTGATGATTGTCTGTGGGGATATGTTATTTGGGTTATAGTAGAATCCCTTGTAAGATGTTAATCCTTCTTTTTCTCTAACTTTGATATCATTACGTTCATAGATTGCTTGAATGATATGACCATTTTCTTTAAATACTTCTAATAAGATGTCATAAATCATTTGTTTATGTTGTTCCATTCCAGTATTAGAAATCTGTGTAACCAAGATATCGTTATAACAATCTACAACAAGACCAGGTAGAAGATCAGCTTCTCCAAATACATAGCGACAATTAGATAAGTTATTTGGTTCTACTGTCTTGCGATAGTCATACGCAAATCGAATGCGTCTTTCAAAGAAAAATTTATCGATAAGCTCAGATTCATTTTTGCTCAAGATACGACATGTGATATGACTAATTAAAGAGTAGAAACCTGTACCATAGTATTTTCCATCATTAGAGATGATATTAACAATACCACCATCTGGAATATTTTCATCTGCTTGTTCTAAGTTATTGCGATACATCCACATTTGACCTTTTTGAAGCCAAGTTTCTCCCTCGCTAGAAATCGTTATAGTAGGATAGTTATTTTTCATAGGTACACCTCGGCATAATGATAAACGATATTACGCCAATTTACTAATCTTTCCATGGATTTTTTGGAATGAATTGTAATAAAGAGTAGGAGGTTTTAAGAAATGATTATTCGTGAAATGCCAAGTACAGAACGACCACGTGATAAGGGTCTTAGATATGGGGTTAGATCTCTTAGTTCAAGAGAGTTACTCGCTTTAATATTACGTACAGGTTCACAAGGAGAATCCGTATTAATGATGGCTGATAATTTATTGCAAATGTCAAAAGGGATTAAAGGTCTTGTACGGATGTCAAATGAAGAATTATGCAAAATCAAAGGAATTAGTAAGGTGAAAGCTCTACAATTACAAGCCATCTTTGAAATTAGTCGAAGAGCCTCCTTGGAAGCTGCTTATGAAGAGGAAATCATCGATAATCCAGAGCGTATTATTGAATGGTTGCGAAATGAAATTGGAACAGGTAGCCAAGAGAAGTTTCTTGTTGTTTATCTCAATACTGCCCATCGTATTATTTCCGCAAAGACATTGTTTGTAGGAACCATCAACGCAAGTGCAGTATATCCTCGTGAAATATTTAAAGAAGCGTTATTGATTGGTAGTACAGATATTATGCTGGCACACAATCATCCTAGCGGTGTATTAACACCGAGTACACAGGATCTGGTAGTGACAGGAAAGCTAATGGAATGTGGCAAACTCATGGGTGTAAGAGTGTTAGATCATCTGATTGTTTCCCAGACAAGTTTTCTTAGTTTTGCTAGAGAGGAACTCTTTGAAACTTGTATGGAAGCTTACCAATGTGCACATGGAATCACAACCTAATACATGGTAAAATAATAAGGATACTTTGAAGGGTAAATCAGAGTCATATTGCGGTAAGAAAACCAAAATAGACTATAATAAAAGAAAGTCTTTTGCAACGATTGTTATGAAAAACATAAACCTGATTTTACACAGGTGGGAGAATATAAAATGAAGAAATTATTACTGACAGATGGTAACTCAATGTTATTTAGAGCGTATTACGCTACAGCGTATGGAAGACCAATGACAACTTCAGATGGTACACCGACAAACGCTGTCTTTGGTTTTGCATCTATGATGCAAAAAGCGATTGATATCATACAACCAGATGCAGTATTAGTTGCCTTTGATGCAGGAAAACATACTTTCCGTCATGAACTCTATGCAGACTACAAAGGTGGTCGTAAACCAGCACCGGATGACTTGGTGCCACAGTTTAAACTCGTTAGAGATTTCTTGGATGCCTTTGCGATTACGTGGGTGGAGATGCAAGATATTGAAGCGGATGACTTAATTGGAACAATCTCTAAAAAGGCAACAGACTATCAAACCTATGTGCTAACAAGTGATCACGATATGTTACAACTAGTGGATGATACAACTTCAGTATTACTAATGAAAAAGGGTATTACCGACATGGATGTCATGACACCTGAAAGTCTTAAGGAACAAATGGGGATTGAGCCACTTCAGATTATTGATATGAAGGGCTTAATGGGTGATAAGTCAGATAATATCCCAGGTATTCCTGGTATTGGTGAAAAGACAGCACTCAAGCTATTAGAAGAATATGGCACTGTTGAAAACGTCCTAGCAAATGAAGATAAACTCAAGGGTGCTTTACAGAAGAAAGTAATGGAAGGGCATGAGTCCGCATTACTTTCTAAAAAACTTGCGACAATTCGTCGTGATGTCGATGTAGAGATGAATGAGAAAGAGTTATCTTTTACACCTAACTACCCACAACTTGTAAAGTTCTTACAGATGCTAGAGATGAATACACTTGCAAAACGCTTTTCGGATAAGATTGTTGCAGAAAAGAGCACACAAGAAGAAACAGTCGTAACTTCAAGTGAAGATAAGCGTGTTACAAAGGTACCTACAGAAATGTTAAAGGATTCTTGTGCTGTGTTTGTAGATGATGACCATGGAGCATACATGCATGCGACTATCAATGGCTTTGCACTATATAATGGTAAGCAAGCCATATACATTTCTTTAGCAGATGCAAAGAGGGATGAAGACTTGCTTGCATATCTTTCAAGTGATATACCACATAAGTATGGATTTGATGTAAAACGCAATTTACATCTCGCACAAAATGAAGGTTTAACACTGAATTTCCATGATGATATGATGCTTGCGGCTGCTTTAGTAGACTCATCTCTAACAACAACCACAAAGATTATTGAGCGTTATGGTTTTGATAATACAGTAAGTTATGAAGATGTATATGGTAAACCTACAAAGCCAAATCTAATGATTGATGAAGAAAAACAGTGCATGTATGCATGTGCGTTTGCGAAAAATATCTTTAGTTTGTATGCAGAGATTACACCAAAGCTACAAGAATATAAAATAGAAAAACTCTACTATGAAATGGAGATGCCACTAACACACGTTCTCTACCACATGGAAAGAGAAGGGATTCGTTGCGATATCGATATTCTTGATCGCATTGCGACAGAAACGATGGCGAAGATTAGCGAAGCACAAAAAGAAATTTATGCGATTGCTGGTAAAGAATTCAATATCAACTCTCCAAAGCAACTTGCAGAAGTGTTATTCGATGATTTAGGACTTCCTACAGGTAAAAAGAGAAGTACTGCAGCTGGTGAATTAGAAAAGCTACAAGGCAAATCACTAATCATCGATTATATTTTGGATTATCGTAAGCTATCTAAAATCTATAGTACTTACGCTGAAGGTTTGAAGAAGTATATTCAAAAGGATGGAAAGATTCATACAATCTATAACCAATCCGCAACACAAACAGGAAGACTATCTTCAAGTGAACCAAACTTACAGAATATCAGTGTTCGCGATGAACAGGGCAAAGAGATTCGCAAGGCTTTCTTACCAGAAGATGGTTGTGTATTAATCTCTAGCGACTATCATCAGATTGAGTTACGTATGCTAGCGCATATGGCAAATGAAACGAGTCTGATTGAGGCGTTTAAAGAAGGAATCGATATCCATACAAAGACAGCGATGGATGTCTTCCATAAGCCACAGGATGAAATTACACCTCAAGATAGACGTAGTGCTAAGACAGTTAATTTCGGTATCGTGTATGGTATCAGTGACTTTGGTTTAAGTGAGCAGCTTGGTGTAAGTCGTTATGAGGCGCATGATTTTATTGAACGCTATTATGCGGCGTATCCAAAGATTCGCACTTATATGGATAAAATTGTCAAAGACTGTGAAGAGAAGGGCTACGTAGAAACACTATGTGGTAGACGTAGAGAAATTCCTGAGATTCACGATAAGAATCACGCAACACGCGAATTCGGTAAACGTGCGGCGATGAACGCACCAATTCAGGGCTCTGCTGCAGATCTTATTAAACTTGCAATGATTCATATCAATCAGATGATGAAGGAAGCGAAAGTAAAGAGTAAGATGATTCTACAGGTACACGATGAACTCATCTTTAATGTACCTAAGGAAGAAGTTGAAGTAATGACCAAGCTTATCAATGATGGCATGGTCAATGCGATGCATCTTCAGGTTCCTTTGACAGCTGAATGTTCTATCGGTAGCGATTGGTACGAGGCAAAGTAATATGCCAGAACTACCAGAAGTTGAAACTGTCCTACGTACACTAGAACATCAGATTCAAGGAAGAAGAATCTTGGATGTGGATGTACGCTATCCAAAGATGATTGAGAATGATGTAGAACAGTTTAAAGCAAAACTTAAGAATCAAACATTTAATACGTTCATGCGTCGTGGCAAATATTTACTATTTGGCTTAGATGATTGTATCCTCATGAGCCATTTACGCATGGAAGGAAGATATTATATTCAAGATCCAACGGAACCTACCAACCGTCATATGCACGTGATATTTCGTTTAGATAACGGTAAAGAGTTACGCTATATGGATACACGTAAATTTGGACGCATGGAAATCTTACCGTTGGATACAGATTTTAGCCATTATCATGGCTTAGGACCTGAACCTTTTGATGAAGCATTCAATGCGTCCTACATTCATGCATATCGTAAGGGAAAACGTACACCACTGAAAAGCCTACTATTAGACCAGAGTTTTGTGGCAGGAGTAGGAAATATCTACGCAGATGAAATTCTTGCGGCCTGCAATCTAAGACCGGGTAGGTCTTGTGCACGTATTACTCGTAAGGATGAAGAAAATCTTGTGATGCATACAAGGCGTATCTTGAAAGCTGCGATTGCGGCCGGTGGAACAACGATTAGAACGTATACATCTAGCTTAGGAGTTACTGGTAGATTTCAAACAGAGTGTACCGTGCATATGCAGAAAATCTGTCCTCGTTGTAAAGGACAGATTCACGTAAAATATATAGGTGGACGGTCAAGTTACTATTGTCCACATTGTCAGAAATAGGAGTTTTATGAAGATTGCGATTACAGGAACGATTGCGGCAGGAAAAACAACTGTTGCGATTCTATTCAGAAGAAGAGGAATACCGGTATTCAATGCCGACCAATACGCAAAGCGTTCCTTGTATCAAGGTTCTGTTTGTTATGAAAAAATTTTAAAAGTATTTGGGGATGATGTAACTAGCACAAGTGGTGATATCGACCCTAAGAAACTTGCTGGAATTATCTTTCAGGACAATCATAAACGTGAACAACTAAACGCAATTGTTCATCCCTTTGTATTAGAAGGGATGCAGAAATTCTTTACAACAAACTTACAACAACCAATTATCTGTGCAGAGGTTCCTCTGCTGTTTGAAATCGGTTGGGACCAATACTTTGATCGTACAGTGGTTGTAACTTGTAGTGAAGAAATCGCCATACAAAGAATGATGGAAGAAAGAAACTATACACTTGAAGAAGCGAAGGCAAGACTTTCAATGCAGGTGCCTGCAGAAAAACAGATTGCTTTGGCAGATAAAGTGATTTATAACGAAGGTGATTTAAAGGAATTAGATTCACAAATCAACCGATGGTTAGGAGAACTTAGAAAGGACATCAGAAATGGAAAGAATGCCAACTAGTACATATCGCATCGATTTTAGTAACGGTATCTCTGAAGAAACTTTACTTTCACTTATGATGTTATACCAACCACTCATCGGAAAAGATGCGACAATTTTATACTTAACTCTTATTGCGGAAGGCAAAACCCAAAAGGGTTTTGAGAAACATCAACGTTTACTAGTGCTAGCCGATTTGGATATTAACGCACTAGATAAGGCATGTACTAAATTAGAAGAGTATATGTTAATGCGAACATATGTAAAGACGACAGAGTTATGTGATCAATATATCTATGTTTTAAATAGTCCTATTTATGCAAAGGATTTCTTAAAATCAAATGTATTTATGAATCGTTATGAACGTATTGTAGGAAAAGATGAGACAACGACTACAATGACGCACCTAAACGCAAATAACATTTCCTTACGTGGCTATAAAGAAGTCACAAAGGCAGTCAAGTTCTTACCAGAAGACCTCTTAGATCGTCATATTGAGTTTGATGCATTACAGCCACGTTATCAATTCGCAATGGATGATCAAACAATTAACTTTGATTATGAAAAGTTTATTGCGACGACAAGTACACTGGTCTTCCCAGCCGAACTTCGTACGCAGGAAAATTTAAGTTTAATTGGTAAACTAGCGACAATCTATGGTTTATCTGTAGATAAGATGCGTGTTTTAGTTAACCGTTGTATTAATCTACAAACAATGACATTTGATAGTACAAAACTAAAGATCTACGCATCACGTGCAGAATCTGATGTTAACCCAGGAAGTGACCCATATTCATTGCCACCTGTATCTTTCTTACAGGCAAAGCAAGGTGGTGCTAAGGTTACTCAGTTAGAAAAGAGTATCTTAGAACATCTAGCGATTGATATGCATTTTAGTAATGAAGTGATTAATGTGATGATTGAACATATCCTAAAGATTTCGCAGAATCGCTTGAATCGTAACTTTGTGGATATGGTTGCGGCCGAGTGGGCTAGAGATGGTGTAACTATCAAACAACAAGCCCTACAACAACGTAAGAAGACAATACGTCAAACACCACAAGTTAATAGTGGAGTTAAGATTGGCATGCCTGAGTATATCCGCCAACAAGAAGAGGGTACTCTACCAGAGGGTACAGCTGCCTCGGCAGAACTAATAGAACGATTACAAAAACTACAGAAGGGAGATGAGTAATTCATGGAAGCACTAAATATCAAAGAGATTCCAATGACAGAACAGCAGAAACAAGAAACCCAAACACTACAAGATGAATTACGTAAAGACCCTGTAGTTGTCGAGCTGTTTCAAAGAAACAAACTCGATGAAAGATATTTGGATACATCCCCATGGAAGATTCATGCATGGAGAAAAAGTTATGAGCCATGTTTGCATTGTACAGGCTTAAATCAATGTAAGCAGAGGGTGAAGGGATACTATGACGACTTAGAGGACAATGGTATCCTACAAACAGTACAGACACCATGTAAGTTTCAACAGGAATATATGAATGAGACAGCACATCTAGAGAAGTTTAGTGTAAATGATATGCCATCCAACATGTACGCAGTATCTTTTGCGAAAATCAACTTACTCAAAGAGACGGAAGAATACTTACTTGTATGGGAAGCGTGTCGTAGTGCGAATATTCATAATCAAGGACTATACCTACATGGCACAATGGGAAGTGGCAAGACACATCTTTCTGCCTGTTCCGCAAATGATCATGCGCGTAAAAATGAGACCGTTGCCTTTGTGCATTATCCAACATACTGTACAAGAGCTATCGCAACGATGAAGACTTCAGAATATAAAATTGAACTTGGTCGATTGATGCGTGCAAAGTTTCTAGTTTTAGATGATATTGGAGCAGAGAGCGTGAATGAATGGAATCGTGATCAGCTACTACTGCCTTTACTAGAGAAGCGATATACAGAAGGATTACCAACTTGGTTTACATCCAACTGTGATATTGAGTCATTAAAAGAACACTTTAGATATGTTGGAAAAGGCAAGGATGATGAGCTAAAAGCTGCTCGTATTGTTGAAAGAATAACGAGTATGGCAAAGATAAAAACGCTTACAGGAAAAGATAGGCGAAAAACATTGTAAAACGCTTTAATAATACGCTTTAATAGTATAAAATGATTAAGATTCGGAGGCCTTTTAGATGGTTAGAAAAATTGGCGTTTTAACATCGGGTGGAGATGCGCCAGGAATGAATTCCGCAATTCGTGCCGTAACCAGAATTGCGCTCAGTAATGGGATTGAAGTTGTTGGTATTCGTGATGGATATCGCGGTCTTCTAGAAGAGAAGTTTCAAGTACTAGAACGGACAGATGTTTCAGATATTTTAAACCGTGGTGGTACGACACTTGGATCAGCTCGCTTACCTGAATTTAAAGAAGAAGAAGTTCAAAATCAGTGTGTTGCAAATCTGCGTAAAGCAGGTATCGATGCACTAGTTGTTATTGGTGGAGATGGCTCATATCGTGGAGCACTTGCACTAACGAATAAGGGGATTAATTGTATTGGTTTACCTGGTACAATTGATAATGATATCTCTGGTACAGATTTCTCAATCGGTTTTGATACAGCGTTACAAACTTGTGTAGAAAACGTAGATAAACTACGTGATACATCTAGTTCACATCACCGCTGTTCCATTGTTGAAGTAATGGGAAATCATTGTGGAGATTTAGCACTCTATACTGCAATTGCATGTGGTGCAGAAATCGTCATCACACCTGAAACAGGCTATGACGAAACAGAGGTTCTAGAGAAGTTACGTTATCTTGGGGATGCAGTGAAAAAGAATCACGCAATTGTCATTATCTCTGAAAAGATTTGTGACGTAGATGGCTTAGCAAAGAAAGTTTCATTACATACAAATTTCAGCGGTCGTGCAACGATTTTGGGACACATTCAGCGTGGTGGTTCCCCAACTCCGGTTGACCGTATGCTTTCTAGCAGAATGGGTGAAAAAGCCATTGATTTATTGATGGAAGGTATTGGTGGACATTGTGTTGGTATTATCGACAACGAAATTTGTTCAATGCCAATTCAAGAAGCACTAGAGAAACCTCGTAAGAGTAGAAAGAAACTATATCGATTGTTTGATCGTTTAGTATAAGAAGGAGATGATTGCTTTGGAAAACAAACATTTATTTAAGAAAACAAAGGTAGTATGTACGATTGGTCCAGCTTCAGAAAATGAGAAGACACTTACAGAACTTGTAGGTGCAGGTATGAACATCGCTCGTTTAAACTTCAGCCATGGAACACACGAAGAGCACTTAGAAAGAATTAAATTAGTTCGTTCTGTAAGTGCAAAGACAGGTGTAAACCTAGCGATTGCGTTAGATACAAAGGGTCCTGAAATCCGTTTAGGTACTTTTAAGAACGATGTTGAAAACTACGAAATCGGTGAAATCGTTTATTTGACAAAGGCAGAAATTGAAGGAACACATGAACGTTTCCACATTCAATGCCCAGAATTATTCGATGACTTAAAGCAAGGAAATTATATCTTAATCAATGATGGCAAGATGAAGATTACTGTACTTGAAAACTATGGTCACGAATTAAAGTGCCGTGTTGAAGTCGCAGGTCCTATCAGCTCACGTAAGGGTTGTAACGTACCAGGCGTTAAGTTAAGTATGCCATTCTTATCTGCTAAGGATGAGGCTGATATCCGTTTCGGTTGCCGTAATGATGTTGACTTTATCTTTGCTTCCTTTACAAGAAGACCAGAAGATGTAAATGCAATTCGTGCAATCTGCGTTGAAGAGGGTAAGCCACATATTAACATTATTCCTAAGATTGAAAACCAAGAAGGTTATGACAATATTGATGCTATTCTTGAAGCAGCTGATGGTGTCATGGTAGCTCGTGGTGACTTAGGTGTAGAAATTCCTACAATGTTAGTTCCTATCTATCAGAAGCACATTATTCGTCAGGCAAACATTATTGGTAAGCCTGTAATCACTGCTACACATATGTTAGACTCTATGACACACAACCCACGTTGTACACGTGCTGAAGCATCTGATGTATGTAATGCTGTATTAGATGGTTCTGATGGTGTTATGTTATCTGCTGAATCTGCAGCTGGTGACTATCCAGTAGAAGCTTGTGAAACAATGTCAGAAATCGCTGAAGAAGCTGAAAAGATCATCAACTACCGTACAAAGTTAGATTGGTTAAAGCAATCTACACGTAAGACAGTACAAGATGCTGTTTCCATCGCAATCAGTGATGCGACATTAACATTAGACAATATCGGTGCTATCGTTGTATTCACACAGGGTGGTACAACAGCTCGTCGTATTTCTAAGTTCCGTCCAAGCGTACCTGTATTAGCAGTTACATTCACAAAGGACATTCAACGTAAGTTATTAAGCTACTGGGGAGTATTACCAGTTTACTCTGAAGTACAAAACCAGTTAACAAACGATGACGAACTCGCATCAACAGTTGCTAAGAACTACGGTGTGAAGAAGGGTCAATTAATCATCATCTCAGCAGGTTATCCAACAGGCGAAGGATCTGCGAACATGATGAAGATCGTAGAAGTTAAGTAATCATCTAGAAAAGACGGTTATCCGTCTTTTCTTTTTTGTATGCATGCATAAAGAAAAGAGTCCTAATTGGACTCTTGTGATTTCTTGGTTGTTCTTGGAGTGCGTGCTGCGTTCGCTTTCATCTTTGCTTGAATCTCCGCAATCGCTGCTTTCTGATTCAAGATAACTGGAATAACGATCGGATTACGATTTGTCTTCTGGAAGAGGAAAGGTTCTAAACAAGAACGGATACAGTTCTTTAATTCACCAAAGGTTGTGCGTTGTTGCATCTTCTTCTTTAGAGAATCGTATACAAGTAATTCAGCTTCTTTGAGAAGGGTTTGAGAATCTTTGATGTATACAAATCCACGAGAGACGATGGATGGACGACAGAGAATCTTATTGTAGCGAGAATCGATTGTGACGATAACTGCTACAAGTCCATTTTCTGCTAAGATCTTACGGTCTTTGATAACGGATGTACTTAGACCAGAGATATCATTACCATCAACGTAGATATCATCTGTCTGTACGCGTTCATTCGCGATAAAGCACTTACCATCACGTAATACAACGACGTCGCCATTCGAGCAAATCAAGCAATGGTCTTCAGGTATACCTGTTTCTTGCGCTGTTGCGGAATGTTGTTTTAACATCTTGTATTCACCATGATATGGCATGAACCATTCAGGCTTAATTAGATTCAACATTAACTTCTGTTCCTCTTGAGGAGCGTGTCCGGTTGTGTGGAAGGAAGTTAGTGGTGAATTTGTAATAACGTTAGCTCCAACACGTGTTAATTGGTTGATGACACTACCAACAGAAGTACCATTACCAGGTATTGGGTTGGATGAGAATAGTACGGTATCACCAGGGATAATCTTGATGAAACGGTGTGTACCATTCGCAATTCTACTCAATGCAGCCATTGGTTCACCTTGAGAACCTGTACATACGATACAGATACGATTTGATGGTAGGGTATTTAACTCATTACCAGAGATGAAGCTACTATCAGGAATCTGGATAACACCCATTTTCTTACCGATTTCGCATACATTCTCCATTGAGCGTCCAAATACCGCAACCTTACGATTACATGCGACAGCTGCTTCTAGAATCTGATTCAAACGTAATACGTTAGAAGCGAAAGTAGAAACAATCATACGTCCAGGTGTCTTACGCATCTGTTCCATAATGGCACGAGCTACAGTCTTTTCAGATATAGAAGAACCAGGAACAGAGGAGTTAGTGGAATCACTCATTAGAAGGGAAACACCAACTTGTCCAATATATGCCATCTTTTGAAAATCAGCGTTTGTGCCAACTGGTGTCATATCAAACTTAAAGTCACCTGTTTCAACGATACGTCCGTTTGGTGTATTGATTAACACACCGAGTGCATCTGGGATTGAGTGAACGACATTGAAGAAACCAATTGAGAAATGTTTAGTCTTAATACTGGATTCTGAATTGATTTCTGTAATCTTGCATACACGAGTTAAACGATGTTCTTCTAATTTCTTTTCGATTAACGCTTTTGCAAAGCGTGGAGCATAAATCTGCTTTAAGCGAATTGTCTTTAAGAAGAATGGAATACCACCAATATGATCTTCGTGACCATGTGTGATTACCATTGCGGCTATTTTGTTTTGGTTTTTTACCAGATAAGAATAATCTGGGATAACATAATCGACGCCGAGTAAAGCATCTTCTGGAAAGAGTACACCACAGTCAACAATGATGATTTCATCATCATGTTCAACGCAGTACATATTCTTTCCAACTTCACCTAAGCCACCAAGTGCATACACCATCGTATCTGTCTTATGATTAATTGCTAAGTCGCTTAAATCAGGTTCAGTAATACGAGTACGGCGAAGTGGGCGAGTCGTTTTCCTACTGCTATTATTTTCAGTCATTATAAAAATTCCTTTCATTTATCTAATTATTGGTAAAGGTAGTAGTTTTATTCGCCTTCATTATAGCATTCTTCAATGAAAAAGAAAGAAGTCTCACTATAAAACAAGCGCACCTTCAATTGGTTTGTTTGGTTCTTTTTTGTTGATATGATCATAGAACAAAATACCATCCATATGATCTAATTCATGTTGTAATACAATCGCGATATAACCACGTGCACGAATTTCTACATCTTGGTTTTGGACTAGGTCAAATGCTCTGATTGTTACACGTGCATTACGTACAACGTAGCCTTCATGTTCATTTTCAACAGAGAGGCAACCCTCACCACTTTCTAAATAAGCAGGTTGTACGGAACGAGAAACAATTTTAGGATTTACTAACATAAATTCATATTTTACAACATTGCCATCTTTATCTGTTTCATCAAAGGCAACAGCGCACATTCTCTTCTTTACACCAACTTGGATCGCACTGATACCAACAGCTGGACGAAGGTTAAACTTCTTCGCTTTTTCTTCATCGGTGGAATCTTTTACATATTGCAACATGTCACGTAATAAAGTTTCATCTTCCTTTGAAAGGGGCAATGAAACTGGCTCAGACTTTTCTCGAATTAACGGGTCAGTATCTTTGACGATTGTATCATTATTAATTAACATAATTTTTACCTCAGCATACATTTTAACATTCTAAAAGCGTAATTCAACTAACACGCATTCATGTAAGCGTTTAGCATCAAAAAATTTATAAAAATTAATGATATTTGTGATGTTCGATGTGTGGATTTCCTGCAGTATGTTAAAATAATATTTGTATGCAAACAAAGAAAAAGAAAACGAAAAAAGTAGAACCAATTCAGAGTAATACTCCTGCGAAGAAGAGAAAGTTCTTGAATCTACGTATGCCAAAATCATCTGACCATTTCTTACACGCGGCGATGATTATTTTGATGTTGTTTGGCATCATTATGGTTGGTAGTGCATCGATGGGTGTAGCTGGTGGTAATAATCGTTTTCTAGTGATTACAATTGTAAAACAGGTTATCTATGCAGTTGCTGGTTATACTGCCATGACATTTTTAGCAAATCACTTCCAACTTAAAAAATTGAAGTCATCAACGACGTTCTTAGTGATACTTGCGACGATTGCAAGTTTGCTATTGTGTTTATTATTTGTGGAGACCAATGGTGCTAGAGCTTGGATTCGTATTCCACTTGGTGTAACAGAAGTTACTTTACAGCCTTCAGAGTTTGCGAAAATTATTGCGATTTTGGTTATTGCCTTATACTTGGGTGATAATCTTCATAGTTATAGTAAGAAATTTGATTTAATCAAGAGACCACTCTTTATTGATGGTGTAATCTTATTTATTGTTTGGATTTTACAGTCTGACTTTGGATCGATGGTAGTTATCTTTGTAATTATCTGCGTATGTTTCTTGGTTCCAAATCATCCTCAGTTAAGAGGGTATCAAAGAGTATTAACAATCCTATTCTATGGTTCCGTTATCTTAGGATTCTATATCTTATCTCCATCTGGAGAGCATCTCATCGCGAAGATGACGTTCCTAAAGACATATCAGATTAAGCGTTTCATATCTGCGATTAATCCTTTCATGGACCAATATGGCACTGGTTATCAGTTGATTAGTGGTTTGATTTCCTTTGCGACAGGTGGATGGTTTGGTAAGGGGCTTGGTAACTCTGTACGTAAGTATACAAACTTCCCGGCTGCTAGTACGGACTATATTCTTGCGATTGTAGTTGAAGAACTTGGCTTTGTAGGCTTTATTGGTTTACTTGCAGTCTATGGATTTATTATCTTTGTCTTATTACGCTATGCAATGAAGATGCGCAGTGAGAAGGGACGTATTATCCTTGTTGGTACAGCGATGTATTTCTTGGTACATATGTTCTTTAATATCGGTGGTGTTACAGGATTAATTCCTCTAACAGGTGTACCACTCTTGATGGTATCTGCTGGTGGTTCTTCTACGATGTCTATCATGGCATGTGTTGGTATTTCTCAAGCAGTGATTGCCTCTTATAAACGAGGTGAGATTCGATGAGAATTATCGCTGGTGAATATCGCTCCCGCAAGATAGAAACACGTTCTGGGAATCAGACGAGACCTACATTAGATAAAGTTAGAGAAGCTGTGTTTTCATCCCTAGGAGGGATGTTTGATGGTGGTACTGTATTGGATTTATATGCAGGTAGTGGTGCTAATGGTTTAGAAGCACTATCTCGTGGATTTGATTATGCGGTGTTTGCGGATATCTCTAAAGATGCAATTAATATCATCCGTAAGAATATAGAATCATTACGATGTGGCGATAAGACTAGAGTCTTACATATGCCAGATAAAAAAGTACTATCACTTTTAAAGGCAGAGGGTCTACGTTTTGATTTGGTATATCTAGATCCTCCATATGCAGGACAACACAATGATGAGATTCTAGAATATTTAAATGAAAACAAAATGATTACGGATTACGGTGTAGTTGTCATTGAATCCGCAAAAGAAGATGAATTTAAAAAAGAGTTTGGCTCTTTAAAACCATATAAAGAGGCAACCTATGGAATTACACGTATTACCTATTATCGAAATGAGGTGGAAGGATGAAGGCTTGTTATCCAGGAACATTTGATCCAATTACAAACGGTCATTTGGATATTATTGAGCGTGCATCACATTTGTTTGATGAAGTCGTGGTACTGATTATGGTCAATCCACGTAAGACTTGTTTATTCAACAGCGAAGAAAGAAAACAGATGGTTATTGATAGTTTGAAGTCCATTGGTAACCCACAGAATGTGACGGTAATGATTGGTTCTGGCCTAACCGTAGAGTTTGCTCGTAAGATTGGAGCTGCTGTCATTATTCGTGGTATTCGTGCTGTCAGTGATTATGAATATGAACTTGGACAAGCAACTGCGAATATGATGTTGGCACATGAGATTGAAACAGCATTCCTCATTGCCAAACCACAATATTCATTCTTATCTTCCTCCGTATGTAAAGAGATTGCCCTCAATGGAGGAGACTTGTTAAATCTAGTACCTCCACAGGTAGAAGGTCCTCTTAAAGAAAAGATGTCCGTAGTCGCTGAAAACTTAAAGCGTGCACAGGGGCAGATATGATACGTTGGGGAATTATAGGCGCTGGGAAAATTGCCCAGCGTTTTGTAAAGAGTCTTGCGCATGAACCAAATAGTGAACTTTATGCCGTTAGTTGTCGTACACTTGCAAAAGCACAGCAGTTTGCGAATACATATTACGCTTTAAAAGCGTATGGATCCTATGAAGAACTTTTACAAGATTCAAATGTTGATGCAGTATATATTACCTTGCCACATGGCTATCATTATATATGGTCAATCAAAGCCATCAAAGCAGGCAAGGCAGTACTGGTTGAAAAACCAGCAGGTATAAATGCTTTTGAGATTGAGGGAATCATGGAAGTTTTAAAACAACATCCAGTATTATGGATGGAAGCCATGAAGCCTCGCTTTACACCACTCTATCAAAAGGTATATGCGTTAATCCAAGAAGATATCATTGGAGATATTCAAGAAATTCATACTGTACTTAACTCAAAACAGACAGATGAAGTGATTCAAAATAGTTATCTAAGTGATCCTATCTATGGAGGAGCTTTGTTAGATTGTGGTTGTTATTGTGCAACATGGATTACAGAATATACAAAGGGTAAGCTACGCATCGATCATATTGATGTAGACTTGCAGGATGGCTATGACTTACACACGAAGGTACAGATGCATATAGGTAATACACTAGTCACTCTTGAAACTGCAATCAATCAACCAGAAAAGAAAGTAGTTTTGATTAAGGGCACAAAGGGTGAAATCCGTATTCCGGATTTGCATAGACCTATAAGTGCAGAGTTAAAGATAGAAGATAAACTAGAAGTTATAGACTGTCCGTACGAAGTAGACGACTTCTATGGTGAGATATCTCACTTTGTAAACTTACTTGAAAATGGCAAACATAGCTCTCCAGTTATGCCTATCCAAAGTAGTTTAGAAACTGCAATGTTACTAGATCGCATCAAGGATGCGATGACTCCAAATCCAATTGAAATATAAAAGGGAAGAAAAATATGAAACTGAAAGAATATTTGCATCAATATGTACAAATCACTAACGATGAAGGATATTCTTTTGATGGATATGTAGCAGAGTTCTTTCGAGGCGAAGATAATGAAGATGGTATTGATAGTATCGGCGTTTCAAAGGATGCTGAACATCTTGGAGGAATAGAGATTAGTGAGAATAATATAGTATCTATTCAGATCATTAAAGGATGAATTTCCTTGCTTAAAGCATCCAAAAAATGAGTTGTTATACAAGGCCGAAAATTTTCGGTCTTTTTTTATTAAAATTTAGCACTAAAGTGTTGACAGTGCTAAATGGTTGGTATACTATATTAGCAGACATCGAAAAAGAGTGCTAAAAAGGAGGTGCTGGAAATGTTAACACCAAGACGAATAGAAATCTTCAAGGCGATTGTTGACGAGTATATTCGTACTGCGGAACCGGTTGGTTCACGTACACTGCAAGAACAGTATGACTTACCATATTCCAGTGCGACCATCCGTAATGATATGCAAGTCTTAGAGGAAATGGGTTATCTGGAAAAGACACATACTTCCAGTGGACGTATTCCTAGTACGATGGGCTATAAGTTCTATTGTGAGAACTTATTGAACAATGCGGCTGGCATTGATAAACGTATGGAACTCGCAATCCGTAGTGCATTTGATGTGTCGAGTATGAACATTGAGGAAGCAGTTCATCAAAGCTGTGAAATTCTCAGTGAAATGACAAATATGACAGCTGGTGTAATCGGACCAGATGCTAATACGCAATGTCTAGAACATATTAAGTTGTTCCCGATTGATACGCGTAATGCGGTATGTGTATTTATTACAAATACAGGACATACTGAAACAAAGAACTTCCACTTTGAAGATGATGTACCATTCAAAGATTTGGAAGCTTGTACAGATATCTTAAACAAGCGATTAAAGGGTGTTCCACTTGCGGAAGTGCCTAGTCGTATGGAAGATATCAAACCTGATTTATGTAGTGTTGTACATCGCCACGATCTTCTCTTTACAGCGTTTGTTAGAGCGTTTGTGAAGTTTGCTAGTGAGAGTGTTTACTTCTCAGGAAAAGATCGTGTATTATATCAACCTGAATTTGAAGATATCAACAAGTTAAAGCAATTGATGTTGATGTTTGATGATACAAAGGTATGGCGTGGATTAGATTCCAGTGAAAATGCTGTTGCGGTAACTACAACAAAGGGCGCACAGTTAACTTGGTATAACGATTTAGCAGTTGTACGTTCCAAGTTCCATGTCAATGATACGGAAAGTGGAGAACTGATGGTTGTTGGACCAAGCAGAATGAATTATGAACAAGTCGTAAATCTAATCGATTATGCGGCACGTTTGATTGAGAAGATGTATAACTCAGGAGGTGAAAGTGGTAATGAGTGAAAATATCAAGAAGACAGAAACTGAAGGTGAAGAAGTAGTTGAAACTGAAACTCCTGAAGTAGTAGAAGAAGCTGATGAGGTTACAACACTTCAAACAAAGATTACAGAGTTAAATGAGCAGGTAAATATTCTCAAAAATGAATATGCAAAAGCATATGCAGATACAGAGAATATAAGAAAACGTCTACAGGCTGATTTCGATAGCCGTACAAAGTTTATGATGAAAAACTTTGCATTAGAGTTATTACCTGTATTAGATAGTTGCGAAAGAGCGTTAGCGCAAGCAACAACAGATGAAGCATATCGTAAGGGTGTCGAAATGATTTATGGACAACTACAGAATGCTTTAAGTAAAGAAGGTATTACAGAAATCGATGCATTGAACCAACCATTCGATGGTAATTGGCATCAAGCATTGATGACAGAAGCAAGAGAAAATGTTGAACCTGGAATTGTAATCGAAGTATTACAGAAGGGTTATCGTATAAAGGACCGTCTGCTAAGAGCAGCAATGGT
>JABZMB010000059.1 GCA_015256455.1 Solobacterium sp.
GAAACCATCAATCTTACCACCAATAAATGTGGATAAGTTGACTGCGATTGCGCCAGGCGTACATTGGCTAATTGCATAGTAATTTAACACATCTTCAGCCGTTACCCAGTGGTGTTTATCGACAACTTCTTTTTGAATCATTGGAATCATTGCGTATCCACCACCAAAGGTAAATAAGCCAATTTTGAACCAAGAGATATATAGTTTAGCGATTTTGTTCATGTAACCTCTTTTTCTTAAATTCAACACTAGCATTTTTTTGACTATCAGTAAATAAAATTACGTATGTAGAATACAATTGAAGAGATATAAAAAATCGTGTATTATGCTATAATTCACTAGTGAGAGGTTATAAAAAATGAAAAACAGAAAGAACTCTGATTTTGGTTGGATATTCTTCTTAATATTATTTCTTGGAGGAGGAACGTTTATACCTATGTTAATTATTATTGGTATCGTATTTGCGATTGTAATGGCAGCGGTAAATGCCTCAAAGAGAAATGAGCAAAGATCAAACCCATACGCAAGCTATTCTTCATCTACATATTATGCTGGTAATCGTGCTTCAAATATTTCCGCATCACAGATGGCAAAGAATAATATTTTCTTACGTAAGTGGTTTAGAACGCATACTGCGTTAAACGTTAGTACAGGTATTGAACTACGTGTACGTAATGGTGAATACAAGTCACTCTCTAATTTAGATGTTTATCGTAATGGCATCCTGGTAAGTGGTTTGAATGTATTTGGTGCAAACTACCCAGAATCCTATGAACAGATCTTAAGAGAAGTTTCTAAGCAGGCAGATGATTATCAAAATACAGATGTCATCGATGTACAAGCTACACCAACAAATGTGAAGAAGGAAGAAGTAAAAGTTGAAGAACCATCCTCTAGTGCACAGAGCTATATTGATCAAATTAACGCACTTAATGACGCAATTCCGGATGAAGAAATCTCAAATGGATTATTTGAAACATGTGCACTTTTAAAACAGGCACAGAAGTTAGAAATAACTTTCCCTGCATCCAAAGGAAAGCTCAAGAAGTTATATGAATATTATTTGCCAATCCTTGTGCGTATTTTAAAACAATACGATGCTCTTCAGACTGCGCAGACAGATCCAAACTACGCTGAAACAAAAGAGAAGTTAGGTAAGACTGTCGTATTAATTAATGATGCGATGAAGAATATGATTGCAAGTTACACAGACCAAGACTTTATTAATCTATCTGCTGATATGGCTACTTTAAATGCTGTATTAAAGAAGGATGGCTTAACCAGTGATGGAATGATTGAAGTTGGAAACAAAGGAGACGAGTAATGTCGAAGGATCGTAGAACAGAGGAAAAAGAAAGACTTTGGAATGAGGTCTTAGGCAAAAAACGTGCGTATGAGTCCACAGATGCTTCGGAGCAAATTACTTTAAGCATTGATGGTAATGAACAAAGCCAGAATTTGAATATTCTAAAACAACCAGACCAAGCAATGCAGGAATTGAATGCAATCTTGCGTAAGCAGCAGAAGGATCTGGAAGATATGCATGCGGCATTACAGAAGAAAGATGAACCATTAGATATCTCTGCAATGAGCATGGATGTTTTAGAAAGAGACTTAAAGCGTGATTATGGTTTAAGTGAAGTTGAACAGAAACCTGTTGAGAAGAAGGAGTTTAACTCACAGAAGTTATTCGATGATATCTATAACGTCATCATCTCAAAAGTAATGGGTCAAAAAGACGCAATCCAACAAATGGTAAATGCGTTTAGAAGACCATACTTGATGGGTGAGGAAGCAGGAAAGGCAAAGAATGTCATTCTTGTCTCCGGTCCAGTGGGTTCTGGTAGACATGAAGCTGTTACACAGATGGCTCGTTCTTTATACGAACGTCAAGTATTTGTTAGTGATGAAGTCTATACGATTGATATGAGTCGTTATACATCATCAGGGCAAGAACAGATTTTCTTACAGGACCTGTATGAGGCAATCTCAGGTAATGGTTCTGTTATCTGTTTTGAGAACTTTGAAAATGGATTCCCAGCATTCTTGCGTATGATTAGTTCGCTTGTGACAACAGGTAGTTGCGTACTAAACAAGCGCTATGTATTAAATAAGGGAGTACTTGTAGAGAATCAGACAGGACTCGTAAAAGATAGCGTAGATACTTTAAACGTTGGTGGTAAGTATCTTGTGTTTATGACAACCGGTAGTGTATCGAAGGTTCAAGATGCCTTCGGTGCAGATTTTATGTACCATGTATTAGATACAGTTACGTTAAAGAAACTAGATGAAGATAGTATTCGCTCCATTATCCAAGTTCAAACAACAAACTTGGTTAAGAAAGCTGAGGAGAATCTAAAGATTAAGTTACAGGTTGAAGATTCTGTACAGGATTGGGTGGCACAGCACTTCAATAAGGATTTAGGTGCAGCATCTATCAGCTCTAATTTCTATGATTTCTATGTGTCCCTCGGACAGGCTGTATTAGACCATTCCCTGGGAAATATGGAAGAGATTCCTATGACTGTAAAGAATGATATTCCTGTCATTACAGTTAAGGAACAAGACATTCAGATGAGTCGATCACGTAATAGTAGCGAAGAACTTGAAGAAGTAAATCGCGAATTAAGTGAGATTATCGGTCTTGATGAAGTGAAGTCCTATATTACTTCCTTGCAATCCTTAGTTGCAATGCAGCAAAAGCGTCGTGAACAAGGTATGAAGACTGCGACACTTTCAAAGCATATGATCTTTACAGGAAATCCTGGTACAGGTAAGACAACAATTGCGAGATTAATTTCTCGTTATATGAAGGCTATCGGTGCATTAACACAAGGACAGCTTGTAGAAGTGTCTAGATCAGACTTAGTTGCACAGTATGTTGGACAGACTGCTCCATTAACGATGTCAGTCATTAAGTCTGCGATTGGTGGTGTACTCTTTATTGATGAAGCTTACGCGCTACATCGTGGTAAAGATGATGCGTTTGGATTAGAGTGTATCGATACGCTTGTAAAGGCGATGGAAGATAACCGTGATAACTTAATTGTTATCTTAGCGGGATATAAGAAGGAAATGTCTGTATTCCTAGAGTCTAACTCTGGTCTAAAGTCACGTTTCCCAAATATCATCAACTTCAAGGATTACACAGGTGAAGAACTCTATAAGATTGCTTGTCTACAAGCAAAGAGTAAAGGCTATCATATCGATGAAGCTCTTGCGGATAAATTAACTGCTTACTTCAATGAAGTACAGAGTATTAATCCAATGGAAGCTGGTAATGGTAGACTTGCACGTAATATGATTGAAGACGCAATCTTACGTCAATCCACGAGACTTGTATCTAATCCAGATAGTGATATGAGTGAACTGATAGAGGCTGACTTCGATTTCACAATCAAGATTCAACCTCCAAAGACTAGTGATTCACCTACACTAGAAGATTTATTAAAGATGACACAAAAGTAGTAATAAAAAGTGCTAAATAAAATTGTTTAGCACTTTTATTATGTATATACATGCATGCATGTTTTGTGATATATCAATTATAAATAGTTGAATATGCAAGTATTTTGTGTAAGCGTTTATATATATTATGCATGCATGGTTTTTGCACAATTTATATTGTGGTAATTTTGTGTGAAAATTGTGTATTCTATGCGCCAAATTTGACGTTTTATTCTTTTTTCGTGTATGATTTTTATATGAAAAATTTATTATCAAAGACGACAAAGAAGTTTCTTGTGATTGGTTTGGCTGCTTGCATGTTGGGTGGCACAGCACTTGGATATGTGTTTGCAAGAAACGATTATATGAATAAACAGATGTTACTATCACAAGCTAAGTTATATGATTCATTGAAAATTAACATGAGTGGTATTACGACAGCTGAGTATGGAAGTACATTTGACTTACAAACATTAGTTGCGGAACATACTGGTGACTTAAAGATTGATGGACAGATCGACGCTAGTGCGGTTGGTACGTATCCAATTAAACTGATATTGTCTGGTAAAGAGTCTAAGTTTGGTTTAACAAATTCTAAGACATTTACCGCGAGTGTAAATGTTGTGGATACAAAACCTGCAGAGATTACTTTACCAGCTAGTAGCGTAGATATTAAAGCGGGAAGTTCTTATGATTTGTTCTCCAATATTTCCTCGGTAATTGATCCAATTGATGGAAGCTTAACAGCTTCAACTGAAAATGGTAAGGGTTACTACACAGTAGCGGTGGATGGCGATATCTCCAAGGCTGGTACATATACGGCAACAGTCACTGCGACAGATAAGAATGGAAATGTTTCTACAGCCTCTTATACAATCAATGTGACAAGAGCGTATGTATCTAGTGGACCAGTTGATACTTCTGGTAATTATCAGACAATCTATTCTTACCTAACAGGTACACTTGGTTTGTCTAAGGCAGCTGCTTGTGGTGTTTTGGCGAATATGTGGCAAGAATCCAAGTTTAATCCAACTGCAGGCTCATCCTATTACGGTTTATGCCAATGGGGTGGCGGTCGATATACAAACTTAGTTAACTACTGTGCAAATAATGGTCTCGACTATACAACGGTTGAAGGACAGTTAGCTTTCTTAACACATGAGTTAACAGGTGCGTATAACAGTACTCTTGTTGGATTACAGAATGTTGCGGATTCAGCAGAAGGTGCAGCTGAGGCAGCTACAATCTTTGTAACAAGATACGAAGGTGCTTCTCATACAGCTGGACGTGCTGAAAAAGCGTATGCATATTATCTAGAAGGATAATCATTTAAATAACCTCTATTTCGATTTGGATTTTTGAGAAGTTCAAATTGAATAGAGGTTTTTTGTTTGTAAATTTTACAATATAGGATTCAATTAGATTTACATAGTATAACTATGAATTAAAGATAAATAGAAGTGTGGTATAGTAATAAAACATAGACACAGAGTACCAGCCTATAATAGCTCTGCACATTTCTATGTCATACAATATGAAAATGATAGGGCTTCCATACAATGAGAGGGGGGATAGTTTTATCATGGATGAAAAAGGAGAAATGAAAAGTATGAAACAAACAGAAAGAATTGCTGGCTTTGTCTTGCTTGCAATTACAATTTTGTTCGGCATGTTTGGATTGAGTTCCTCAATGCTGTATTTTAGATTAGCGATGGGTTGTATCTTAGGTTACGCTCTTGCTAGAGGCTTTATGGGATTTGCGGGAAGTGTAAACCGTGCCTATAAGGGTGGTTCTACAAAGTTAATGAGAACATTAATGTTTATGTTCTTCGTTTCCGCTGCAGTTAGTACAGCAGTATTATATAACGCAGACGTTTCCCAGTTTGACCTTTGGGTAAACCCTATTAACTTAGGTTTAATCTTAGGTGGACTTCTCTTCGGTTTCGGTATGGCTTTTGCGTCATGCTGTGCATCTGGTGTATTAACAGACTTAGTTGCTGCATTCCCAAGAGGTATCGTTACACTATTATTCTTCTGTATTGGTGTATTTGCTGGTTTCCCAATTCAGAATACAGCAAGTTGGGTACAGGATTCTTTGATCAAGTTTGGTGATAAGAATGGTGTATACTTCCCAGATCTATTCGGATTTGATGGTTTACAGGGCTACTTAGGTGCATTGATTCTAACTGGTATTCTTTGCTTAATCGTAGTGAAGTTAAGCTATCTCTACGAAAAGAAGAGAAAGGAAGCAGGAACTTACTTCGGTATCGGTAGCGAAACAGTACAGTTGGCTGCTGAAAAGAAGTCTTTAGATGAAACAGAACCAGTTTGTCCATGTAGTGAAGATGGATATGAAAAGTACGTTTCTCGTCCTTGGAGCTTAAAGACATCTGTTCTTGTAATTTCTGCTGTATTTGTACTTCTCATGGGTGTTACTAAGGCTGGTTGGGGAGCAAGTACTCCTTACGGATTCTGGTTCGGTAAGTTGCTCATGTTATTCGGTGTTAAGGTAGAAACTATCGTTGAGTTTACAAAGGGAGCAGCTGGTCCTTACCAAATGCCTTTCTTTGAGCATCCAATTAATGTACAGAACGTAGGTATCGTATTAGGTACATTTATCTACATGTTAACTTCAAATAACTTTATATCTTTCTGCAAGTCAAGTTGGAAGATGAGTCCAAAGCAAGCATTATTCTATGCAATCGGTGGATTTGCAATGGGCTTTGGTACAAGACTTTCTAACGGATGTAACGTAGGAGCTCTATATACTCCAATCGCAAACTTCTCATTATCAGGATGGATTTTCTTAATTGTCATGGTAACTGGTGGTGTTGTTGGAAATATCATTGCTAAAAAAGTTCGATTATAAAATCAATGGATAAAAAATTAAGATATATTGATGTTCTTGGGTTAGTGATTGGAGCCATTATAGGCTGGGGCTCCTTTACGCTTCCAGGTACAAAGTTTTTAAGAGAAGCAGGTGTAATCAATACCTTTATAGGTCTTTTGATTGGTGGCGTTTTTATCATGGTAATACAGAATGGCTATCACATCATGCTAGAGAATCATAGAGAAGATGGTGGAGAATTTACCTATGCTTTAAATCATCTAGGAACAGGACATGGCTTTGTAGTCGGTTGGTCCTTAAGTCTTTGTTATTTAAGCATGGTACCGCTGAATGCAGGAGCCTTTGTGCTACTGCTTCGTGAGATATTTGGAGCGAAGATGGACTTCTTCTATTTATATTCCATTTCAGGATATCCAATCTATCTAACAGATGTTCTTGTGATGTCTGCCGTCATTATCTTATTTGGTTACATCAATATTCAGGGATTAAAAATTAGCACGAAAGTGCAAAATGTCATGAGCATTCTTTTGGCTGTCATTGTATCAGGACTTCTAGTTTTGATGTTTATGAGAAGTGACTTACAAGCCTTCCATCAAAACTATGTGGATAACTACCACTTTTCGTTCAGTGAGATTTCAAAGATCATAGCGATAGCACCCTTCTTGTTTGTAGGGTTTGATGTAGTACCACAGGTTTCGGAAGAACTTGGCTTTAAACCTGAAAAATCTACGTTACTCGTAGGGATTTCGGTATTGATTGGTATATTCATTTATGGAGCATTAAATACTATAGCTGGATTAGGCTTTTCACCTGAAGCAGCTATGAAAACGCATTGGGCTGTTGCGGATGCGGTGATTCAACACTTAGGTAAAGCTGGATTCTATATCATGTTAATTGCTTTGGCAGCTGCTGTGATTGGTGGAATCAATGGCTTTATGATTGCATCGAGTAAACTGGTTGCAAGTCTATCCGAAAGAAAACATCTTGGTCCAAAATACAGCATCAAGAATGATAAAGGTGTACAACCTTATGCAATTCTATTTGTCTGTGCAATTAGTTTGATTGGAGCCTTTGTTGGAAGACGTGTAATTATCTACATTGTAGATATGGCAAGTGTTCTTGCGGCAGTAGCGTATATGTACGTCAGTTTCATCAGTATTTCTCTTGCGAAATCCAAAGTGGAAAAAGTACTGTGTATGCTTGGTTCGCTGATTTCAGCCGGTTTTATCGTGCTGTTAATGTTTCCAGGATCTCCCGCACAACTTTCAAAGGAAGCTTTCATTAGTCTAATCTTATGGACACTATGTGGAGTTTTAGTATATCAATTTCGAAAAAGAAAGAATGTTTCGTAAAGAAAAGGAGACCAACTATGAACTGTCAATAAAAATATATTGAATTGACAGAGCATGACG
>JABZMB010000060.1 GCA_015256455.1 Solobacterium sp.
AGTGTTTCCTCTTCTTGTTTTGCGCCAAAGTCTACAACCTTTCCGTTTTCAAAACGGAACCAGAAACCATCAATCACCTTACCACTGTAACTTAAAGGTTTTGAAGCATACACGATACCATTAACACCTGTCTTCTTAGGCATTGTAAAACACTCTTCTGTTGGAATGTTTGGATCAAAGTAAACTCCCTTTGGTGTTTTATCTCCGCCACCAATCCATACATGATTATCTACAAGTTCTACTGTTAAATCCGTTCCAAGTTCACTTGTAAAATGTAACTGCTTGAAGTTTAATTCTGTTAACTTGCGTGCATGTTCTACAAGATTCGCATCGTGTATACGCCAATTTTCAAGTGGGTCACTATCCTCTGTAACACGGCTTGTCATAAAGATTGCATCTTCTAATTTCTCAAAAGCTTCTTCCTCAGAAAGTTCTGGGAATACAACCTTTGCCCATTCTACAGAAGGAATCCCTATAACACACCACTGTCCTTCATTATTCATTGTGTACTTACGTAAGTCCTTCATCTTCTTACTGTAAGCCATCTGATATGCACGAACTTTAGATTGGTCTACATCTTTTAATGCACCTGGCATATCAGAATTTATGCGTAAGTAACATGCACCTAAATCATGTTCACGCTTTACCATATCATATTTCCAATCTGGAATATCAGTTAATGTCTCTTCGCTTTGGTATGTATAATTTAATTTTGCTAATTCCGTATCCGTCCAGCTCATAATCACTTCTCTAGCACCTACCGCATACGCTTCTTTGGCAACCATGCGTACAAACTCATAATCACGTACAGATGCAGTAATTACTAGTGGTTGGTTTGGCTGTACATTTACACCACGTACAACCGCTAATTTCGCTAACTTTTGATACATTGCTTTACTTGCACTCATAATAAATCCTCCTTTAATCTTTGAATAATTCGTCATAACCAGGAACTTCTTGAATATGACGCATAAACTCTTTTGTTATAATAAATGATTTTGGCCCAAATGGATTGATAACGATAGAATCGTATTTGGCTGGAATTAAGTGAAAACATTCTTTGATATTACGTACTTCTAATTGCAGATTGTCTTCTTCAAGAATATTGCTATAACGTAATAACGCATCCCAATCTGTAAATAGAACAAGTACATCTTTGCTTGGGTCAATATTGAGACGAACCGACATAAATCGTTCATCCTCTTCCTTTTCACTCGTGTATTTTATGAGATAGTACTCACTCATACAGATTTCATATACCAGTGTACCAATATATTCTTGATCCTCAAAAAATTTACCATACTCGCGAAGTACTCCACTTAAGCCTGGATTTTCGACAATTGTTGGATTTGCATCATATTGAATACTACTGATGATACTATTCTTCTGTAAGAAACCTTTACAGGAGTGATCAAGCTTTATTGTAACTGTCTGATTTCTTGCGGAAGTTACGGACTTATCATTACAAATTATCTCTATAATCTTTGCGTCGATATCTCCCTTATCGCTACAGTGAAGGCAAACCGTATCATTTACATTCATTTCACCATATACAAATCCCGTACAGATTGTATCTTGATTCGTTTCAATCACCATCATCGTATAGCGTCGTTGCCCATTTAGAATGGCGATCTTCTCATATTGTCTTAATTCTCTTTGATGCTTAATTTTTGTATATTGTTGTCGTACAAAGATGACAACTGCAATTCCTATCGCAGCCATTGTAAGATACAACTGTGCCCTCTCTTTGTTGGAAAGAGCACTTGATTGACCGCTAGTGATAATGAGACGCGCAATTAATACAGCGACAATACCGATAAAGCATAAATTTTTAGACCAAATAATTCGCTTGAGTCGAAAATGTGGTTCGTTATGAAATCTTTGACGGTATACATATTCTGCCATCACAAACGTTAGTAATGCCATGATTCCCCACGCAAGTGGAAACATCCCCCTCAATATCAACCATGGAGTAATTGTAATCTCATGGAATATAAAATTGAGATTATGAAAGAAGCCATATAGTCCTGCCACATAACCAATCGTTGCAATAAACATTACTAGTAGTAAAAGATATTTCTTCATCGACTTCCTCCAATAGAACAAGTTTATCACAAACCCCAAATGACGCTATCAAAATAACCACAAAAAACCAATAAAAAAGCTATCGCAAGAAACGGTCCAAACGCAATACACTTCTTCTTAGAAAGATACAACCATAAGATTGCTAGAAAAGATGCTATTGATAATACCAACCACATCTTTTGCAAAGATAGAAATAAACTCATGCACGATATCAGTTTTACATCTCCACCACCGATATATTCTTTACCAAATAGTTTTTCACTTATTACAATGGTTAGAAATCCACAACCAAAAATCATAGCCATACGTATCCATGGCTCTATGCTCATCTTTTTTATCACACATGCATGTATGATATATAAAATAATCATACTAATATGTACAAAATCCGGTATCTCCATAATTCGATAGTCGATATAAAAGACAACCCATAGTAACAGGAATAGCATCATTCTGATAATTACATCCCACTTAAAAATAGTAATATCCCAAAGAACTAACACACATAGTGTCCCTGTTACTATCTCCGCGACGATATATTCTTTTGAAAGTTTCCTACCACAATATCGACATCGTCCTTTTAAAAAGATATAACTCAATATTGGAATTAAATCATACCAATGCAGTACATGATGACATGCATCACAATGACTGCGTAATGGAAATCTTCGTTGAAGATAACCATGACACATACATAATAAAAAGCTTCCTAAATGGAAGCCAAATATTCCTATTAATATCCGATACATTTTATCACCCCATAAAATATACCGATATCATTTCTACTATCCTTACAATTTTTCTAAAATCTTATCTTTGTTAAATAAGATAACCACAACAGAAATAACTTGAATCGCCACTGCAAGTGCAGATACGACATAGTTTCCTTCTGCTAAAAAGTGACCAGAAGTACAGCTTAATAAAATCTGTATCCAACTAGAACACAATATCGCTAGAGAGAAATCTTTTAAACTTATTTTAGCATGCGCTGCTACATAAGGGATGATACCATTTGGTATCCCCGGTAACATACACGAAACCGCCACAACAAAGATTGGTTTTCCTTCATTGATTTTCTTTAATAGCCAGTTTTCTTTTGGGGTTGTATTCTTCATTGCAATACGAATTGATCTACCCACACCACGTAGTATTGCAAACACCAATATATTACCAGCAGTAAAACCAAGCCAGCATAATAGGAAAGCTCTCCACCAACCAAATAGGAAGGCACCCGCAAACTGGATAATAACACCTGGCAAAATTACACTAACCACCTGAAGCACACTGATCATAAATAGTGCGATGTAGGCACCGTAGTGTCCCTGTTCCTGGATATAATTTGCTAAATCTGACTGATTTCCTGACTGCAATATCTGCCATACTTCTAGGACCACAGGCCCAAAGGCACGGTATACTAACCAACCAATGATTGCAATAATCACAAAGATTAATAGTATAATTGCAGGTTTTCTTAGTCGCTTGATTTTTCTAACCATGTTCCCCCTGTAATGAAATACAATTTAAAACAATAACATATTTTAAAAAACACGCAACTATATTTTCTTTAAATAATCCGACTTAACACTATGTTCCTTCAAGAAGTTTCTAACTTCATTAAACTGATCTTCCTCAAAGAAAAGTGCAGTTTGAATCTTATTTCTCATAAAATAAATACTATTATCTGAACGTGAAAGCGTTACTTGCCCAGCTTTATGGAATTTAATCAGAGAGCCCATCATTACAATGCCCTCATCTGATAATCCAGATTTCATAAAATAGTACATCACTCCCAAAATAATTGGAACGATAAACTGTACAATACGGAAAACACCTTCATAACGTACAAAACCAATTACTGCTATCACAAGAAACAAAACTGGAATCATCCACTTCATTTTATTTCCAACTTTTGTCTCTATCTTTACGGTATTTGAAACCACTAACATTCTTGCAAAGGCAATTAACATCACTACATCAAATATATACAAAATCAAAGTCTGAATATCCATAAAACCCTCCGTGCTCTTTATTCTATCATAAAAGGTTCTGCGCTTGCAGAACCCCATTTCATCTACTTCAACCAAACAACTGTCTTACCTTCTGTAGTTGTTTGAACAACATTGGTAATATTAAATCCAGCATCCTGTAGAATCTTTGTCATCTTATCTACCGCAACTTCACCTGTTGCCTTAACAACAACCTCAGAGCCACGGTCTGTATGATATACAGCAATGTTTTCTACATTAGCATTTTCTTGTGCAAATAACTTCGTTACCTGTGCAAATACACCTGGTTTATCATCAATCAACATGACAAATCTTGTACCTTGACGTTTGAGTCCCATCAAGTCAACAAATGTTAAGAAGATATCCTTTTCTGTAATAATACCAACCACGTGATTTTCTTCATCCACGACCGGTAATACATTGACCGTATTTTCTAGCATCACTTGCGCAGCTTCTTCTAAAAAAACCAGGGGAGAAATCGTATGTACATCACGAATCATGATGTCCTTTGCCTGTGTACGAGATAACAAGTAATTCAATTCATAAATCGATAAGGAAGTTGCGTTCTTTCCAGACGCATCATTTACTAGGCCCTCTGTAATCAAACCAATGAGTTTTTGATTTTCATCCACAACTGGTAAGCGGTGGAAATGATTCTTACCCATAATTTCTAGTGCTTTAGATAGCGGTGTATCCGCAGTAATCGTAACGGGATTTGCCGTCATATGATCTTTAACGTACATTAACTTTATCCTCCTAGATAAACTTTCTGAACTTGCTCGCTAGCAGCTAACTCTTGGCCACTACCCTCTAATGTTATTTTACCTGTTTCTAATACATATGCGCGATCAGCTATCGCAAGTGCCATCTTTGCATTCTGTTCTACTAGTAATATTGTAGTACCTTGTTTATTAATTTCTTCAATAATTCTAAAAATTTCTTTTACAAGTAATGGAGATAAACCCATGGATGGCTCATCCAATAATAGAATCTTTGGTTTAGCCATTAACGCTCTACCCATTGCAAGCATCTGCTGTTCACCACCAGATAAGGTACCGGCTAATTGTTTCTTACGCTCTTTTAAACGTGGGAATAACGTATAAACACGCTCTAAGTCTTGTGCAATTCCTTCTTTATCTTTTCTTGTAAAGGCACCAAGGTCAAGATTTTCTTCAACAGTTTGTGAAGCGAATACTCTTCTACGCTCAGGAATCTGTGCAAGTCCCATCGTTACAATCTTATGGGCTGGAATCTTTGTAATATCAACCCCATCCAATAAAATAGAACCCTCTGCAGGTTTTAATAAACCTGAGATTGTGTGCATGGTTGTTGTCTTACCTGCACCATTGGCACCGATTAGAGTAACGATTTCACCATCATTAACTTCAAAGGAGATACCTTTGATAGCTTCAATCATTCCGTAACGTACAACTAAATTTTCTACTTTCAGCATATCATCACTCTCCTAAGTATGCCTTTACAACATCTGGGTTTGTACGGATTTCCTCTGGTGTCCCCTCTGCCAGTAACATACCATAATTCAATACAGAAATCTTTTCACAGATACCCATGACAAGCTTCATATCATGTTCAATTAATAAGATAGCGATATTGAAACGATCACGTACCAGACGAATTGTTTCCATTAGATTCTTTGTTTCCTGTGGATTCATACCTGCTGCAGGCTCATCCAACAACAAGAGTTTTGGATGTGCACCTAAGGCACGAATGATTTCTAACTCACGCTGTTTACCATACGGTAGATTCTTCGCAAGTTTATCCGCATCCTTCTCCAGATGGAATACTTCTAATAAGGACATGGCTTCTTGATCCATATCTTTTTCCTGTTTCAAGGAATTTGGTAACTTAAACATACCCGAGAATAATCCATAACTTGCTTGTGTATCCAAAGCAGCTAAGACATTTTCTTTCACTGTCATATCTTTAAACAAACGAATATTCTGGAATGTACGCGCAATTCCTAAACGAGTAATCGCATATGGCTTCATCCCATTAATCTTCTTACCCTCTAATTTTACTGTACCATCTGTAGGTGTATACACACCTGTTAACATATTAAACACAGTTGTTTTACCAGCTCCATTTGGTCCAATTAAGCCATAGAGCTGACCTTCTTCAATCTTCATTGAGAAGTTATTTACAGCACGTAAACCACCAAAGTTAATACCAAGTTCATCAACTTCTAGAATATATTTCTTCTCACTCATGAATGAACCTCCTTATTCCTTTTGAAACGATGGAGAAACGCCTGTAATTGTGGTGCATGTTTCACTAACATCATCAAAATTAACACAACAGAATATACGAGCATACGATAATCACTAACACTACGTAATACTTCTGGAAGTAATGTAAGAACACTTGCGGAAACGATAGAGCCAAAGATATTACCCATACCACCTAATACAACCATAACCAAGATTTCAATCGACTTATCTAATGTAAATACACTAGGTTGTAAGAAGCCCATGTAATGCGCGTATAAAGCACCACCTACACCCGCAAAGAATGCTGAGTATAGGAACGTAATAATTTTATACTTCTGCGTATTAATACCAGAAGATTCAGCCGCAATCTCATCCTCACGAATCGCAATAATCGAACGACCATGTCGAGAATGAATTAGCGATAACGACAAGAACACCGTAATCGCAGCTAAAGCGAATGCCCATGTAAATGTAGTATTCTTTGCGATTGCAGAATAACCACCAGCACCACCCAATACTTTTAAGTTGATAAGTACATTACGTACAATTTCACCAAAGGCTAATGTAATGATTGCGAGATAGTCTCCACGTAAACGTAGGGTTGGCAAACAAACAAGAAGACCTAAAATCATCGCAACGATACCACCGATGAGAATCGCAATTGGAAATTCAATGATAGGTAATAAACGCATCGACTTTGTGAATACCGCAGAAGCGTAGGCTCCAGCAGCCATAAAGCCCGCATGACCTAGCGCAAGTTCACCAAGGAAACCTGCTGTCATATTTAAAGATACCGTTAAGATTACATTGATACAGATTGTAATCAAGATACCTTGCCAATAACTCTTTAACACACCAATACGCATTAGTACAACGAGCAAGATATATCCTAGTGCAGTAATGCCAAATTCGAGTAGGAGTCTGTTTTTTAAATTGAGTTTCTTCATCACTTACACCTTCTCCTTTACATTCTTTCCTAGAATACCAGCTGGTTTAAATACCAACATCAAAATCAAAATCGCAAATACAATCGTATCTGTTAACTGAGAGGAAATATATGCCTTGGTCATAGCTTCCACCATTCCAAGGATAAACGCACCAATTACCGCACCTGGGATTGAACCGATTCCACCAAGTACCGCCGCAATAAACGCCTTAATACCAGGTAAAGAACCTAGGGTTGGATTAATCATTGGATAACAATTTGCATAAAGAATACCCGCAATTGCCGCAAGAGCACAGCCAATCGCAAACGTTAAGCTAATTGTAGTATCAACGTTAATTCCCATTAACTTGGCAGCACCTTCATCCTCTG